>NZ_ALIY01000077.1:0-2011 GCF_000283035.1 Actinomyces sp. ICM58 | reverse complement strand
CGCGCAAAGCCCACAAGCCCCGCACCGCACCACGCCTACAGCGCCTGGTTGAGGCTAGCGCTCCTGGGCAGGTGTGGGCCATTGATTTCCAGTTCGACTCGGACTGGAAGGGGCGCGTGTTCAAGGTCTGTAACGTTATCGATGAGTTCACCCGTCAACACCTGGCTTTCCGCGTTGAGCGGCGCATGGGAGCCGCCGACGTGATCGAAATGCTTGACCTGGCTGTCCTGGCACATGGGGCACCCCAGGTGCTAAGGGCCGATAACGGGCCCGAATTCATCGCCGCAGCCTTGGGGCGCTGGGCCAGCGAGCATAACACGCTCCAAGCGTTCATCCCACCGGGCCAGCCCTGGCATAACGGATTCGTGGAGTCCTTACACAACCGCATGCGCGACGAACTCCTCGAGGACAACATGTTCGAGGATCTCAACCACGCGCGCGCCCTGATTGGCGCCTGGTCCCACCGCTACAATGAAGAACACCCCCACAGCCCGCTAGGCTGGCTCTCACCCAACCAATACGCACGCCAATGGGCGCAACACCACTAATAACAACCAACAACCCTCAAACCGGTCCACAAAACCAGAACAGGCCAATCTCGTACCAATACACATTCGCCTGCTTTCCGAAACTCTGGGACATGGCGACAAACGGGCTGGCGATGGCAGCACCGGTGGTGGGGTGTTTGCCGAGCAGGCCGAACTTGGAGATCGCCTGCTCGCACTGCACATACCGGGCAAACGCCTGCGCATACGCCTCAATCAGGCGAGGCGCCACGAAATGGGAACAGCCACGTTGATCGAGCCACTGCCACGTCTCCCGATAGACGAGGTCAGCGCCAAGCGGTTTGCCGTCACGCTGAATCTCCGACAGATAGTCCGATGGTTCGGGCATCGTCTCCCCGGCACGCACCGCACCGTCGCCAATGTCATTACCTGCGAAGTCGAAGGGTTCGTTGAGCGGGTCTTCCAGGCGCGTGGCGGGGCGTCCGGCGGCGAGTTTCTCGCCCAGCGGGCCGGGCTTCGCGCCTGCACGCACGCGGTGTCCGCCCCTGTTGGTGCCATCTTTGACCGTGGGTCGCCTCCCCGCCGTAGAATCGTCATGATATCGGTACTGAAGTCCATGAGAGGTGTGAGTGGTTGAGTCTTTAAAACTATTCGTTCGGACCTACGTGTATTGGGTAGGGCTCATCCTCGGCTTCGCGGTAGTGCCCGGTTCTCTGCTCTTCACTGCTGAAGTCGCCCCGGTGAACACTCCATTGTGGCTTGCACCTTTCGCCGGGCTGCTGCTTTTTGTCATTGATCGGCCATCAACATGGGAGCCACCGCTCTGGCGAGCATTACTGATCCGAGTATTGGGTGCAGGATTTGCAGCCACCATGCTCATCGCGTTTGATGCAGTTGCTTCCACCCACTATGGATCTCAACACTGGAGTGAGACGCTCCTATCTTTCGGTCTCGGTTGGATTGTCTTCACGGTAGTAGCAGGACACATGCTCATGAGCAGCTCCGCCCGATTTGGCACACCTGCTCACACGATCAGGGACGCGATCCGTACCTACACGACATGGATAGGAATCTGCTTCGGGATTTTCTATATCCCCGCCGCGGGACTCTCCGCAGCTGGCACTCTTTTGATGGTTCTTCCGCTTTATGGAACCTTCCTCACCGGCCTGGTTCTTTTGATAGTTGACCCGCCACGACGATGGCCGCAACCGCGAGTGAAGGCACTGTGGATACGACTCTTGTCAAGCGGGGCAGCAGCATTACTACTTGTTGTCACGAACTCGTTCTATTACAGTACTCGCACACACGAGATTCTCGTCGTGGACTGGCAGGAAAACCTGGTCTTCTTCATGGGTGCTTGGGCGCTTTATTCCGCAGTGGCTGGGGCCAGGTATCTTACGCCTGGCCCCAGCCACGAAGCAGATGACAAACTCAGTAGATAAATTCAGCTAGAGCTTGACATGCTGCCCTCTTGGTTTCTTCGCTAGGCTCAACGCCCGAGTAGC
>NZ_ALIY01000076.1:0-13843 GCF_000283035.1 Actinomyces sp. ICM58 | reverse complement strand
AGGACGGCTCGCGCCTGCCCTCCGAAGGCCCCCGATTCGAGGGCGTAGGCGAAGGGTGCGCTGCGCGAGCCGGGGCAGTACAGGACGTGGGTGACGCCCAGGGCGTCCAGGGTGGACAGGATCACGCGTGCGGTATCGACGGAGGGCATGCGCCCAGCCTACCGGGCACCCGCCCCCAGGTGCTCAGCCATGCCTTCGAGGCGCATCCCCCACCGGGACGCGAGGTCGGAGTCGCCGGGGGTCCGGTCGATGAGCTCCAGGTCAGGCTCGAGGCGCCCCACGGGCAGCCGGCCGCGTTCGGGCACGAGCGGGGTGGTAACGTCTGCGACGAGCAACGAGGCCGTGGCCAGCCCTGCTGCGCGCGGAATGCCGGGGACCGCCGCGGCGGCGGCGACGCCCACGGACAGGCCCACGGAGGTTTCGAGCGCGGAGGAGACGACGACGCCGAGGCCGCTCTTGCGGGCGACCCGCAGGGCGGAGCGGACGCCGCCCAGTGGCGCGACCTTGATGATGATGACGTCGGCGGCCTCCTTGCGGGCCACCTCCAAGGGGTCTTCGGCGCGGCGGATGGACTCGTCGGCGGCGATGGGCACGTCGACGCTGCGGCGCACCTGGGCCAGTTCGTCCACCGTCAGGCAGGGTTGTTCGACGTATTCGATGGGGACCACTCCGGCCGCCTCGACGAGGGCGGGGATCGCGGCGCGTGCCTCGTCCACTTCCCAGGCGCCGTTGGCGTCCAGGCGGATCGTGGCCTGCCCGCCGACGGTTTGACGCAGCGCGTCGGCGACGGCGGCGATGCGCGCACAGTCGCGCGAGATGCTCACGCCGGGTTCGGCGACCTTGATTTTCGCGGTCGCGCACCCGCCCGAGGCTTTGACACGCTCGTAGGCATCCTCGGGGGCGATCACGGGAATCGTGACGTTGACGGGCACGTACTTACGCCGGGGCACCGGCGGGAAGCGGCGCGCTGACTCGAGGGCGGCGGCCAGCCAGCGCGAGGACTCGGCGTCGTCGTAGTTCCAGAAGGGGGCCGCTTCGCCCCATCCGGCGTGGCCGTGCAGAAGGAGTCCCTCGCGGCGAGTCACGCCACGGAAGCGCGTGGTCATCGCTACCTTGTACACCAAGATGTCGTCAACGCCTTCGAGGGCGTACCGCGTTTGACGGCTCAGCGTGCGCATGGGGATGCGCATGAGCGTCGCCTGTTGCGATGCGTTCATTGACCCCTCCTTACATGTCGGTAACATTGTCGCGCAACCTGCACTTATCCTCAACTCGTTCTCACTGACACTTGTACGTCCCTTTTGCGCTAACCATTGAGAAGTGACAGACTCTTTCCCCTTACCAAACGCCTGGCAAATAGCGCTATATGATACGTCACATCAAATGTGACTAGTCAACGTGAGCCCCTTCCCCCTTCCGACACGCCTCATTCCGTGCGGTTAGCTTGCGGGTCCCTCCGCCCGATACGCCGCGAGGTCACGGCAGATACGACGCCCGCTCGACGCGCGGACCCGGGCTTCCTCGCGCCTTCCCCGCCCCGGCCTCGTCGATTAGAATCCGAGGCATGAGTGCTCTGCCCTTCGTCTCCGACACCTTCGACCCGACCCGCTGGCGCGAGGTCGAGGGCTTCGACTTTTCCGACATCACCTATCACCGCGGCATTTCGCGCGGACCCGAGGCGGATGGACGCCCCGAGGGCGCGGACATGCCGGTGGTGCGCATCGCCTTCGATCGCCCCGACATTCGCAACGCCTTCCGCCCGGGCACGGTCGACGAGCTGTACCGTGCGCTCGACCACGCGCGCCAGACTTCCTCGGTCGCGGCCGTCATTCTGACGGGCAACGGGCCGTCGGCGCGCGACGGCGGATACTCGTTCTGCTCGGGCGGCGACCAGAGGGTCCGAGGCCGGGACGGCTACCGCTACGAGGTCGAGGGCGCGGACCCCGAGGCCGCAACCGCCCAGCGCCGCGAGCAGATCGACCCAGCGCGCGCCGGACGCCTGCACATCCTGGAGGTCCAGCGCCTGATCCGCACGATGCCGAAGGTCGTCATCGCTGCGGTTCCCGGCTGGGCGGCGGGCGGCGGGCATTCGCTGAACGTGGTGGCGGACCTGTCGGTGGCCTCGATCGAGCACGCGGCCTTCATGCAGACGGACGCGAACGTGGGATCTTTCGACGCCGGCTACGGCTCCGCGCTGCTGGCCCGCCAGGCCGGGGATAAGCGGGCGCGCGAGATCTTCTTCCTGGCCGAGCGCTACGACGCTGAGACTGCCGAGCGTTGGGGCGTCATCAACCGCGCGGTGCCGCACGCGCAGCTGGAGGAGACCGCGCTGGAGTGGGCGGCGACCATCGCGACGAAGTCCCCGCAGGCCATCCGCATGCTGAAGTTCGCCTTCAACCTGGCGGATGACGGTCTGGCCGGCCAGCAGGTCTTCGCGGGCGAGGCCACGCGCATGGCCTACATGACGGCCGAGGCCCAGGAGGGGCGTGACGCCTTCCTCGAGCACCGCGCTCCCCGCTGGGAGGACTACCCCTATTACTACTGAGGCCTGGCCCACCGGGCGACTGTGCCAGGAGGCCTCGGGATCGCGGACGCGACCCCGAGGCCTCCTCTATGCGCCCCCTATTCGCGGGCAGTGAGCGTGATGCCCGTGATCGTTTCGTCACCGTTCTCATCGTAGGACAGGGTGCCGCTGCCCGTGTATGACTCGGCCATGCCGGGCGCCGGGTCCGGGAAGCGCAGCCTCTTAATCGTGAAGGTCGTCGGAGAGTCCATGGTCACGGAGATGTCGTAGTACTCGATTTCCTGACGAAGGTCACCCTGCTTGACTCTCGGTGGGGCGTTTGTGGTCGCGTCGGGGCACAGGTGCGATGCGCTTCCCTGCGTGTCGATACACTCCGTGATGAGCTCCACGAGCTCGATCTCTGTTTCCGCTCGCAAGACAGTGCCATCGAAAGTGAAGGGCCTCACCGTCGTGGCGCCAGTACTCGACAGCTCAACGTCGAACCGAGACCGGACTGCGCCGTACTCGTCATCTCGATAGAGCTGCTGAAGCTTGCCAGGCAACGAGCTGAGGCGCGCTTCGCTACTAAATGAGCGCGCGCCGATCTCATACTCCCCCGGGTAGAGGGTCAACGTGAGGGCCCGTCCTTTGACCGGCCACTCCGCCACGGGGTCAAAGGAAGCAATGGTAGTGCCGTTGAAGAGAACCTCAGTCGTGGCGGCGGGCAACTCGACCGTCACAGTCTGCGCCATGCTCGTAGCGATCATCCACGGCGCATCCAGGCTCTCACGGCGCGCCACCATCTCGATATGCTCAGGCGTGCCCCTCCCGAAGTTATCAGTACTCGTGATCTCGAAGGTCGCAGTGAGTCTGTCCGGCGAGAGCATCCCCTCAGACACTGCCAGAGACATATGAGTACCCACCGGAACCCTGAAATCCTCACCCGCATCGGTGAGCATCCACTCCGGGTCGGTGGAATTGGCGAGGCCATCCATCGCGGCTGCCTCGTCAACGTTTCCCTTTAGGATCGCATCGCAGTAGGCGTTCACCACGCTGGTCGCACCGGCCAGAGCCTGCGCGTCCAGCTCCCGGTTCGCCCGCTCAACGTGCGAGCGCCACGCGAGCACCGAGGCGACCGCGCCGATCACAACAGCAACAGCCACCATCGTTGAGAGCCAGTACCGCTTACGCGCAAAAAATACCGGCGGCGACGCAGACCAACGCAGCCGAGTCCGCACCACACGCGCGTACAGGCGGTGATAAAGCTTCTTCGCCGTCATAGCGCCTCTCTCACGTAGGAGCGAAAAACCTGACCGCTCCACATACTATCGAACAACAGCACCCTCAGTAACCCACCACACCACCAAGACCCAGGAGGAGCACAACGCCTTTCCCAACCAACGCACCGCGCTTGGAGGATTCTCCCGACAACTGATGCCCCGGAATGTTCAGGTGCTTGCGTCACCGATCGTCCACTTGCTACCTTTCGATGTTGCACACCCTGGGAGGATCCATGACACGCATTGAAACAGCAAGGTATGACGCTCAGGTAGCCTCGCTGACGCGCCCGTCGCGGCGCAAGCGCTGGATCGCCACGGCCTCGTGCGTGGGCCTCGTGGCCGCCATCGCAGGAGGGGGATACTGGTCGAACTACGTGTACCTGTCTGATCTGACCGCCTTGGATGCGTGGAACCGCTACATGGACCTCGTCAAAGACGGGAAGTACGACGAGGCCCAGAGATACTTTCCAGAACAAGCGCCCCTCTTCGACGGCGAAGACTCGCGCGACTTCCTAACGGATGCCGCACACGCGCACGCCCCCTCGAAAGTCTCCTTCGAGGGGCGCGCAGCCCCCAACAACCCGTCGGAGATCGAGGGCACGGTTCGATTCAACGCCAGCAGAAGTGACGCCCACTACTTCAACATGCATTTCGATGAGACCACGAGGAGGAACGGTCAGCTCGGCATGTGGAAGATCGACGCCTCTTCGTATGATTCGATGACCACGTTGATCGACACGGACGGCCTGCGCAGCATTCGCGTCGGCGACGTGATGGTCAGTAACCCCCAGGGTTGGTACTACCTTTTTCCCGGCAGCTACCGCATGGAGGCCACCCCCAAGAACCCCGAGTACTGGACGCTCAACTACGAGCACCCCCTGGCCGATGGGGCAGGGGAAATCCGCACCAACATGTGGAGGACCACCCCCTTCACAATTGAGCCGAGCGAGAAGCTCACCCAATGGATCCAAACCGAAAGCGAAGCCTTCGCGGCATCTTGCCGCACCGGCACGCCAGACCCCGCGCGACAACGCACCTGCGGAGCCCTCGCATTCTCCACTGAACCACTGGACCTGGTAAACGACCCTCCCTTCATCGGTCCACTGGAGAATAAGCGCTTCGCCCGCATAGTAGGGACAGGCCCATCAATGTCACCGGTGTTCTCGACGGTATGGAGCTTCACCCTCATAGTAGGAACAGGCCCCACCGACCCCAACGCCGGCAAGCGCCTCCCCCAAGCGGCCTCCTACGAATGCCGCATCGACTTCGCTTACGACGGCGCAACGCCAACGCTGGAGTGCACTCTGGATAAATGATTCATGACGTGTACACGAACATACGCCAGCACCCAGGGGCCACGCGCCCCTCACGCGAGGTAAACGCGCGCCTCCCACGGCTCCAGGACTGCCGGGACTCCCCGCTCGGCCTCGGGCAGGTCACGGTTGGAAAGAAGCAGCTCGCCTGCCACCCCACGCGCCGCCTCGCCGAGGGACGCGGGCTGTGAGGAAAGGTTGACGAGGACCGTTGCCACGGCCTCGCCGAGGGTGCGCCGGTAGGCGAAAATAGCGGTCGAGGGGGTCGCGATGCGCTCGTATGCGCCAACCGCGATGACGGGCAGGCCGTGGCGGATGTCCGCGAGCGCCCGGTAGTAGGCGTACACGGAAGAGGGATCACCGACCTGGGAGGCGGCGTTGATCTCCCGGTAGTTCGGGGTGACGCCAATCCACGGGTCCCCCTCCGTGAAGCCGGCGTGCTCGCTCGCGTCCCACTGGACGGGCGTGCGCGCGTTGTCGCGCCCGATCGCGCGCATACCTGCCAGGACGGCCTCGGGGCTCTCCCCCGCCGCCACGGCCTCGCGGTAGTAGCGCAGCGCCTCAACATCACGGAAATCGTCGAGGCCATGGAACGCCCCGTTGGTCATGCCGAGCTCCTCGCCCTGGTACACGTAGGGGGTGCCACGCAGCATGTGCAGGGCGGTGGCCAAGGCGGTCGCCGAGGCGTAGCGGTGCGATTCGTCGCCGAAACGGCTGACGGCGCGCGGCTGGTCATGATTATCCAGGTAGAGGCTATTCCACCCGACCTCGCCCTGCGCTTCCTGCCAGGCGCTCAGGCAGTCGGCGAGCTCGCCGGGGCGCAGCGGGCGCGGGTGGAACTTCCCCGCTTCGAGGCCGAGGTCGACGTGGTCGAATTGGAACACCATGTCGAGCTCGCGCCGGGCCGGGTCCGTGAACAGCAGGACGTTGTCGCGGCGCACGCCCGGAGTTTCGCCGACCGTCATCGTGCCGGCGCGGCCGTCGAACACCTCGCGGCGCATCTCGGCCAGGTATTCGTGCAGGTGCGGGCCTTGCGAGAAATGCGGGTAGCCCTCGCCCCACGCGCGCCCCGGATAGACGACGCCGTCAGGCAGGCCCGGATCCTTCGAGATCAGGTTGATGACGTCCATGCGGAATCCGTCAACGCCGCGGTCGAGCCACCAGTTCATCATGCGATAGACGGCGGCGCGCACGTCGGGGTTGTCCCAGTTCAGGTCGGGCTGCTTCTTGTGGAACAGGTGCAGGTAGTACTGCCCCGTGGCCTCGTCCCACGCCCAGGCCGAGCCGGAGAAGAAGGACCCCCAGTTGTTGGGCTGTGCCCCGGCCTCGCCTCCCACGCACCCGGGGCGAGGGTCACGCCAGATGTACCAGTCGCGCTTCGGGTTATCCCGGGAGGAACGCGACTCGACGAACCAGGGATGCTCGTCTGAGGAGTGGTTGACGACCAGGTCCATGACGAGGCGCATGCCCCTCTCGTGGACGCCCTCCAGCAGGGCATCGAAGTCCGCGAGCGTCCCGAACATGGGATCGATGTCGTAGTAGTCGGCGATGTCGTAGCCGTTGTCGGCCTGCGGGGAGGCGTAGATCGGCGAGAGCCACAGGACGTCCACGCCCAGAGCCTTCAGGTAGTCGAGCTTGGAGCGGATCCCCGCAAGGTCCCCGAAGCCGTCCCCGTTGGAATCCTTGAAGGAGCGCGGGTAGATCTGGTAGACGACCGCGCCCTTCCACCACTCGTCGGGGCCGAGGCCATTGCCTGCGGGGTTCAGAGCATCGCGAGAGAAGAACATGGAGCACCTGCCGAGAGTCGGGGAACCTACGTATGCAGCCGTTAGCCGCATGTCACTAGCGGCTTACTGTCAGCCATCAGCCGCAGACTACCGCGTCTCAGGGTCCGCGCCAAGTTCGCAGGCCGCGCAGCCGCCAGCCGGGGGAATTGCGACGACACGCCGACACAAGCACCCTAAGGTGTCCCCATAAATCTCGCACGTAATTCCCAGCGGTCAGTTTTCAACACACCCCACAAACGTTGCAATTCCAACGATGCGATTTCAAGGTTTGAAAGGTTTACATAGAAATTACGTGCGACATTGCGGTGGAACCACTCCAGCAGGTCCAGCACGGTGCACAACGCGCCACCCACAACGACCTCACACCGCGACGAGCGCCGAAACACCTTGATACATGCACATCCGGATAGGTAACGAACGTCCGGATAGGTAACGAACATCCGGATAGGTTATTAAGCTATCCGGATACGCACAACCTATCCGCGAAACCGCAACCCATCTGCCTACGCATCACCGATCCGAGAACCATCAGTACGCCCAGCGCCGCGCCCGCAGCTCTCGTGCCCCTCGCGCGGTGACAGAAAACGGGCCGGAACCTCTCGGTTCCGGCCCGCCCCCGATGCTCGAGCATGGGCTATCAGTAGTGAACGACCACCGTGTCGCCCATGTCGGTCCAGTCGTAGATGAACTTCGCGGCGTCCACGGGCATATTCACGCAGCCGTGGGAGCCGCCATAGCCGCTCCACCCGAAGGAGGAACGCCAGGGGGCGCCGTGCATCGCGTAGGAGCCGGTGAAGTAGGTGACCCACGGGACACCTTCGGTCTCGTACTTGCTACCGTCGGCGTTCTCGCCGCGCATGGTCTGCACGTCGTACTTGAGATAGACGTGGAACGTGCCAGTGACGGTGGGCGTGTCGGGGGCGCCGGGCACCATGTAGAACGGCCCGCCCGCAACCTTGCCGCCAACATAGGCGGTGACGGAGGCGTCAGAAAGGTTGATGTCGACCCACTTCTCGCCCTCGGCGGCCTGATAGACCAGGTTTTCGGTGCCTTCGGCGACCTGCTTGGTTTCCGAGCCGGGCTCGACGTCGTCGTAGTGGAAGAGGCCCTCATAGGGGGTGCCGTCGCTCATCGCGGCAACGACGCCCTTCGTGATCTCTTCGGTGTTGTTAGTCTTCAGGCCCTTCTTGCCTTCGCGGGCGGTGGTCAGCACGTTGCCGGAGGAATCCACGTTTTCAACGCGATTTTCGGGCTTGACGTCGGTGGTGGCCGCCAGGGCGTTGACCCAGTCGGCGACCTTGACGGTGCTGATGCTGGGCTCGTCGAGGCTTCCGTCGTCCTTGGTGAGGAATTCGAACCACTGGACCTTGTCGGAGCGCTCGGCGTAGAAGGTGTCGATGCCGTCGGAGAGCTCGATCTCGGTATCGAGCAGGGCGTTGGCCTTGTCTGCGGCTGCCTGGGCATCCTCGGTGGTGATGGAGGGCTCCATCTGGGAGACGGAGACGTCCTGGCTGACGGAGGTCAGGGTGGCGCCGGCCTGCTTGACGGCGGCGGCGACCTCGTCGGGCGCGATGCCGTTGCCGTTCTGCGCGGGCATGACGGTGAAGGATTCCCCGTCGGGCGCAACGATGACCTGCGCGTCCTTCATCTCCGAGGTCAGGGTCGAGTTGACGGTCGCCGCGAGCTTCTTGATGGAGTCGTCGGAGACGGTGGTCACGGGCTCCACGGTGCGCTCGGAGAAGAGGGCACCGACGAAGGCAGGCAGGGAGGTGGACCCCTTCATGGCCTCGTCGGCGGTAGCCTCGGCGTCGACCGTGATACCGGCCTCATTGAGCGAGGCCGTGGTGGCCTTGCCTTCGACGGTGAGGGTCACGTTCGTTGCGTCGGCGCGCGAGGTGACGGCAGCGATGACCTGGTCACGGGTCATGCCGTCGACGGCGGTCCCGGCGACGGTGGTGCCCGGCAGCACGCGGCCGGAGTAGTTCGCCGCGTAGACAATGACGGCGCAGACGACAACGAGGACGAGGGCGCACGCCGCGCCGATCGCCCACCTGGTTTTAGCGGAAAGTTTCTTGAGCATCGTCGCCATCCTATAACCTCGAGCAGGCTCACGAAAGTAGACGGTTGAAATTTCAGCTGCGCAGTGTGCCACATAAAAATTGACCGCACCATCAAGGATTCACGCACCAAACGTGATCATTGCCGCGAAGCGGCTCTCCACCAGCACGAACGCAAGCCCTTATGCTTGTTATATCCGCGTTTGCTGTCGAACTTGGGAGGCTCACCATGGCTGCGCCGCGAATTCTAGTTGTCCCCGGCGGCACGGCGATCAACGCCGTCGCCCTGGCGAACGCCTCGATCCACAAGCTCGTTGAGCTCTACGAGGAGCGACAGGCCGACCCGAATCACCCGGCGCCGCACACCGTCGTCTTCCTTCGCGACCCCGCCCTGGTCCCCCCGGCCACGCTGCGCGGGTCCGCGGCGACGCCCGAGCAGGCGTTCCCCGAGCAGGACTACCCCGGCCTCGCCGATCGAATCACCAACGATCCGCACTTCCTGGACGGCGTCGACCTCGTCATCGCGACATCGGGTTCCAGCGTCGGCAAGCCTCGACTGGTCGGCCTCTCAACCGACGCCCTCATCGCCTCCGCGAAGGCCACGGAGCTGGCACTGGACGGCCCGGGCCGCTGGATCCTGGCGCTACCCACGCACCATATCGCCGGCGCGATGGTCCTCCTGCGCGCCGCGGTCGCAGAGACGAACCCGCAGGTTGTGGACACGACGCAGGGCTTCGACCCGGCGGCGCTGCTGCCCGCGATCGCGGGCGTCACCCAAGACCAGATGCCGGGCTACCTCTCACTCGTGCCCACGCAGCTCGTGCAGTGCCTCGATGCGGGCGACCAGGTCATAGACGCCCTGCGTTCCCTGTCGGCGATCCTCGTGGGCGGCGCGGCGATCAGCCAGAACCTGCTCCAACGCGCCCTGGACGCGGGCCTGAAGGTGCGCACCACCTACGGCATGACGGAGACGTCGGGCGGCTGCGTGTACGACGGCGAGCCGATGCCCGGCGTGACAATCCGTGCAGTCGACTGGGACGGGCGCACGCGCCTGGCGTTCAGCGGCCCGACCCTGATGACGCGCTACCTGGAAGCGGAAAGCCCCTTCTTCGAGGAGGGCGGCCACCGCTGGCTGGTTTCGGGAGACATGGGCATCATCCGGGCCTCGGGCAAGGTGGAAGTGAGCGGCCGCGCGGACGACGTCATCACCTCGGGCGGCCTGTCGATTGCGCCGGGGCCCCTGCGCCGCGCGGTGCGCTCCTACGAGGGCATTTCGGACGCGTGGATCCTGGGCACCCCCGATGAGAAGTGGGGCCAGATCGTGACGGCGTTGGTTGTCCCGAAGCAGATGCCGTCGGATTCGCTGGAGATGGCGGAGCTCGGCTCGGCGGTCCGCGAGCACGCGGCCGCTCGCATTGGGCGCGCGCAGGCGCCGCGCCGCGTCGTCGCGGTGGAGGAGCTGCCGTACCTGGGCTTCGACAAGATCGACCGCGCCGCCGCTGCACAGGCCACGAGCGAGGCCTCGGGCACCGAACGGGAGTGGGTGCGCTAGCCCGTTTCCCAGCGGGGGCCTTCCTGCAACTACACTGGTGGCCATGGCTACCGTGACGGATTGGATTGAAGGCGCTCGCCTGCGCACCTTGCCCGCTGCCGCCGCACCCGTGATTGTCGGGTCGGCGGCCGCGCATTACATGGGCGGGTTTGACGCGGGGCGGGCGTGCTTGGCGCTCGTGGTGGCGCTGGCCCTGCAGGTGGGGGTCAATTACGCGAACGACTATTCGGATGGGATTCGCGGTACGGACGATAACCGTCAGGGGCCGGCGCGTCTGACGGGAGGTGGCCTCGCCGAGCCGAAGACCGTTCTGGGTGCCGCGCTGGGTTGTTTTGCGTTGGCGGGCGTCGCTGGCGTGGCGCTGGTCGCGATCTCGGGCACGTGGTGGCTGATCGCTGCGGGCGCCGCGGCCGTGGTGGCGGCGTGGTTCTACACGGGCGGGAAGCACCCTTACGCGTACATGGGCATCGGCCTGTCCGAGCTGATGGTCTTCGTGTTTTTCGGGTTGCTGGCGTGCGTGGGCACGTCGTGGACGCAGGTGCAGTCGGCGCCGTGGTGGCTGTGGGTGAGCGCGTCGGCGCTGGGGCTGCTGTCGGTGGCCCTGCTGATGGCGAATAATATTCGCGATATTCCGACGGATCGTGCGTCCGGCAAGATGACGGCTGCGGTGCGTCTCGGGGATCGGGCGTCGCGCTGGGTGTTTGCGGCGTGCGTGTGGGTTCCGGTCGGGCTGATCGCGGTTATGGGCGTGGCGATTGGGTTGCACCCGCTGGCGACGTGCGCGCTGGGCGTGGGCGCGGCCGGATGGGCGGCGGGCGTGAGTCTGCCGGTGTTGACGGGGGCCTCGGGGCGCGCGCTGATCGCGGTGCTGCGAAATACGGGTTTCTCGACGCTGGCGTGGGCGCTTCTCGCGGCGCTGGCGCTGGTCCTGTCGTAGGGACGAGGCCTGGGCGGGGTGCACTGAGCGCGGCACGCGCCCAGGCGGGGCTGCGTGAGGTCCGAACGACGCGCGGCGGCCTCGCGCTCACAGCCTGCGTCCGGCGGCCTCGCGCCGGGGAGCCGCTCAGCGGCCGTGGCGGTAGAGGTATTCGTGCGCCCAGTCCCCGGCGATGCCGGTGGCGGCCGCGGCGACGCACACGAGGGCGATTCCACGGAAGGAGCCGGTGGCGAGCCAGGGGGTGAAGACGCCGATGCCGATGGCGGCGCTGCCCTGCATGGCCAGGTCGTTCATGGCGACGGCGCGGCCGTTTTGCCCGGGGGCGACGGTGGCGAAGACGGTGTCGTAGATGGGGGTGAAGAGGGCTCCGAAGCCGGCGTAGATGAGGCACATGGAGGCGGTGATGACCCAGGGGCCAGCGCTCATGCACAGGGCGAGAAGCGCGGTGCCTGCGAGGATCAGTCCGACGCAGCCGCGCACGGTAGCGCCGCGGCCGATGCGGGCCATGACGGCGCCGGAGCTCATGGCGGTGGTCAGGGCGACGCAGTAGGCGGGCAGGAGTCGCACGGAGACCTGCGCGGGGGTGATCGCGTAGTAGGCGGCGCCGATGCCGTTCATGAGGGGCGCGACGGTGAAGTTCATGCAGTAGACGATGACGATGAGGCTGACGGAGCGCGCCCAGGGGACGTTGGTGAAGAAGGAGCGGGTGATGAAGGGGGCGCGGGCGCGGCCGATGTAGCGCCAGAAGGCGGCGGCGCCGAGGATGAGGCCGCCGATGAGCCACCAGCAGGGGTTGGAGGCTGCCAGGGTGAGCAGGAGTGCCAGGGCGGAGAAGATCGCGAGGCCGACGACGTCGACGCGCCCGGTGTGGGCGCGGGCAGGAACGCGCCGTCCCATGATGGGCACGAAGGCGAGGCCGCCGAGGGGGATGAGGAGGAGGAGCGCCCAGTTGGCGTCGGCGAGGAGGCCCCCGGAGAGCATACCGATGGCGGTTCCTCCTTGGAAGGCGGCGCACATGAGGCCGACGTAGAGGCTGCGGCGCTTGGGGTCAGTGATACCGGTGGCGAGGATCATGTAGGCGGAGGCGGCGGCCTGGTAGCCGAGGGTTTGGAGCGCCCGGGCGATGATGATGCCGGTCAGGGAGGAGGAGAAGGCGAATCCGAGGAGGGAGCCCGCGACGATGAGGGCGACGCCGACGTCGACGATGCGGCGCAGGGGGATGAAGTCGCCGAGGGTGCCGTACAGGAAGCATGCGACGCCGAGGACGATGCCGGGGATGGCGGTGATGAGGCCGGAGGCGTCGCCGGCGCCGATGTCGGCGGCGACGCGCAGGTAGACGAGGTTGAAGCCCTGGAGGGAGACGGTGCCGAGCGCGTAGATGCCCAGGAGGGACAGGAGGACGCTCGCGGGGCTGGCCGCGCCTTCCTTGTTGGGTGCGGCCGTGCGCGTGGCGGCCGAGGCCGCGGCCCCCGCCTGGATGACCTGGGAGGGGATGGTGTCGACGCGGCAGGAGGGGGCTGCCGGGCGTGTGGAGACGAGGAATCGGAGTGTGCGCACGGCCGATAGTTCACCATAAAGCGTCACTTTAGTAGTATTGCAGGAAACTGGCTGACGAATTAAGTTGCACTTAATCCTTGAAAACTCGCCAAACTTCGCGCCCCGATAGTTGTCAACGAAGCCTGTGACATGGCACAATGAAGCACCCATCACATAGGAGAGTCCATGGCACGCGTCATCGTTGTCGGTTCCATCAATCAGGACGTGACGGTCACCGTCGACCGTTTCCCCGCCCCCGGAGAGACCCTCTCCGGCTCGTCCCTGACCTACGGCCTCGGCGGAAAGGGAGCCAACCAGGCGGCCGCGGCCGCCCGCTCCGGCATCCCCACCCTCTTCGTCGGGGCGGTGGGCACCGACCTGGCGGGCCACAGCCTGCGCACGCATCTCGCGGCCCACGGCGTGGACGTCTCTCACCTGCGCGAGGTCGACTCTCCGTCGGGAACCGCGCTCATCACGGTTGCCGCCAGCGGGGAGAACACGATCATCCTGGACGCGGGCGCGAACCGCGCGTCATCGATCGCCCACGCCAAGGCCTCGTTGTTCCCCGCCCCCTCCGACATCGTCGTCCTCCAGGCCGAGATTCCCCCTGCGGCCAACGCGGCGGCCATCGAGTGGGCTCATTCCTTTGGCGCGCGGGTCCTGCTCAACCTGGCGCCCGCGCGCCCAATCGACCCGGCAACGCTGTCGCGCGTCGACATCCTGGTGGTCAACGAGACGGAGGCCGGGCTGACGCTGGGCATGCCGGCACCGGCGACGCCGACGGAGGCGATCGGCGTGGCACGGGCGCTACGAGGCATGGGTCCGCGCCACGTCGTCGTGACGCTGGGCGCGCAGGGCGCAGCGTGGGCATCGGGGGC
>NZ_ALIY01000075.1:0-9412 GCF_000283035.1 Actinomyces sp. ICM58 | reverse complement strand
AGGGCGCGGGCGGCAGCGCCGCGCCCGCGACGAACGCCGCCCGCATCGCCTTGGCATCCCACGCGGCGACAAGCGGCCCGATCATCGGGTTGAACGCTCCCCCGGTCGCCTCGGCGAGCGCCAGCGCGCCGCGCAGCAGCTGGTCGGTTTCTTCGCTCACGACGAGGCCGGGGCCGCCCCCCGCGTCAGCGGTTCCTTCGCGGGATGGTTGCGAGTGGCGAAGCGGAGTATCCGGCGCGTCTGTGACCGAAGCGGAAGCCATCATGCAGGCGGGCGAGGCGGCGGCGCGACGAGCGGCGTCTGTGCACGCGTCACCGGTCGCCGGCAACGCCTCGCCGCCGTCCGCGTCGTGACAGCACGCGGCATCGCGGACAGCGGCGTTCAGCAGCGACACCTCGGAAGAGGGCCGGAATGCGCTCCACAGGTCCTCGTGGCGGGCAACGACGCCCACGAGGGCGTTGACGATCGCCATGCCGTCACCGCCCCACCCGATAATGTCGACGCGGGTGCCCATCGCGGGGAACGAGGAGCGCCACGTGGGGGCACCATCCGCGGCCCGAGCATCCGCAACGTGCTGAGGGCCTGCCTGTGCATGAGCCTGCGCCGGAGAATCCCCCGCAACGGCATCCCCACCGCCCGCCCCGCGGGCGGGACCCGGAGCCTCGGCCACGGCCTCGTCCCCCGAGACGCTCGCAGAGCGCACAGGGCCCACGGAACCCGCAGGGCCCACGGAACCCGCAGAGCCCACGGGCTCAGCTGTCGGAGTCGTCGAGGCCGCCGTCCTTCGTGGACTCGTCCAGGCCGGGGATGGTGATGTCGTCGGCTGCCTCGGCCGAGACGCCCTGGGAGGCGGCGATGGCGCGGATCGCGGCCTGCACGAACTGCTGGTGGGCGACGGTGGCGCCGGTGATGACGTCGACCTTGGCGGGGTCGCCGACCTGCGTGAGGTTGTCGGAGTACTCCTGGTAGGAGGCGACGGCGGCCTGCGCCTTCTTGTAGTAGTCCTGGTTGAAGACTTCGCCGGCGGAGTTCTTGCCGTAGTCGGCGCCCTTGTCGGTGCCGTTCGCGAGGGTCGTCTCGTAGGAGGTGGCGGTGATGCGCCCGCCCTCGACGGTGATGGTGATGGTGCCGATGGAGCCCTGGTCGTCGGGGTTGGACTGGGCGGTCCACGTGCCATCGCTCATGGGCTTGCTCATGTCCAGGCCGGTAGAGGGCTGGCAGGCACCCAGGATAGTGGCGCCGAGCGCGCCGAGGACCGCGAACGAGGCCGGGGCGGCCCATCGGGAGCGCGCGTGAAGAGTGTTGCGGGCGGTCATCGCACCTTGTCCTTTCCGCTGCGCGCGTCGCCGTCGCGGCCGGGGAGAACGAGCCCCGAGGCGCGCTGTTCGAAATTGTGGTCGTGCCAGGTTTCCTTCACGACCTTGCCGTGATCGAGTCGGATTTCGCGCTGGCCCTGTTCCGCGACGAGCGCGTCGTGGGTGACGACCATGAGGGTCGTGCCGTCCTGGTGGAGCTGGTTGAACAGGTCGAGGACGATCTCCTCGTTGGTCTCGTCCAGGTTGCCGGTGGGTTCGTCGGCCAGCAGCAGCTTGGGGTAGTTGATGAGGGCGCGGGCCACGCACACGCGCTGCTGTTCGCCGCCGGAGAGCTGGCGGGGCAGGTGGGTGGCGCGATCAGCCAGGCCGACGCGGTCGAGGGCCTCGAGGGCTTCCTTCTCGTCGGGCATCGAATGGTAGTACTGGGCGACCATGACGTTCTCGAGGGCCGTGAGGTGGCCGATGAGGTGGAACTGCTGGAAGACGAGGCCGATGGTGCGGCAGCGCACCTCGGTGAGCTCGTCGGCGGTCAG
This sequence comes from Actinomyces sp. ICM58, assembly GCF_000283035.1. NCBI lineage: Bacteria > Bacillati > Actinomycetota > Actinomycetes > Actinomycetales > Actinomycetaceae > Actinomyces > Actinomyces sp. ICM58. Next base: position 7,563 of record NZ_ALIY01000075.1, on the reverse strand, counting down.
GTCGGAGATGTCGTGCCCGTCCAGCATGACGGTGCCCTTGGTGGCGGTGTCCATGGCGCCGACGATGTTCATGAGGGTGGTCTTGCCGGAGCCCGACGGGCCGACGATGGACACCCACTGGCCGCGCGGGATCGCGAGGGACACGTTGTCGAGGGCGTGCAGGTCGCCGTAGATCTTGGAGACCCCGTCGAGGGTCAGCAGGGCGTCAGTGGGGGCCGACGAGGCCTGGGCGGCCTCGGGCGCGTCGGCGGCGGTGGTGGGGGTGGTGTCGGGGGTTGTCATGGTGGTTCTCATTCTCCGCGCAGGACGAGCGCGGGGTCGACGGCCAGTGCGCGACGCACGGGCGGGAGGCAGGCGAGGACGGCGATGAGGATCGAGCAGGCGACCGTGCCCAGGAGGATCACGGGGTGCAGCGAGATGGAGCGGTGGAAGACGGAGGTGGAGATGAGGACGGCGAGGCCGTAGCCGGCCCCGGCACCCAGGACGCCTCCGATGAGCCCGAGCATGACGCCCTCGCCCATGAACTCGCGGGTGATGGATCGCGCGGTTGCTCCCAGGGCCTTGCGCAGGCCGATCTCGTTGCGTCGCTCGGTGACGACGGCGATCATCGTCGTGGACACGCCGATCATGGTCAGGGCGAGCACGATGACGGTGATGACGACGAGCAGGGAACGCAGCATCGCGAGCACGCCCGTGTCGGACTGAGCGAGGCGGCGCACGGTCTGAGCGTGAATGTCGGGGTTGGCGGCGTTCATCGCGTCGGCGATGGCGCTGAGCTGGTCGCCCTCCAGGGCGATCGAGTACTCGGCGAGCGACACGGTGTCGGTCTGCCCGGTCAGCGCGCTCATGTCCTGGGTGGACATGTACACGTAGCCGTCTTCGTTGCCGCCGGTCTTGAGGATGCCGGACACGGTCAAGGTGACGGTGCGCGGATCGACCTTCAGGCCCGAGGCCTGCGCCCCGGACTGCGCGGCGGCCTTCGAGGACGCGGAGGCGTCCAGCTGGCTGACCGTGATCGTGTCACCGGCCTTCACGTCGATCGTCGAGGCGACCTGCTCGCCCACGAGGAGCTGGCCCGAGGCCTCGGGCCACTCCCCATCCACGTACCAATACGGGTTCATGGCGTGCACGGCCGACAGGTCGGCTCCGCCCGCCACGAACGGCTGGTCATTGATCGTGACGGTCTCGTAGTCGAAGGACGCAGATCCGACCAAAGCACTCGCGGGCACCTGAGCGGTCGCGGCGGCCACGGCCTCGTCCGTGATGGGCACGTCGCCGGCGGGGGTGACGACGAGGTTGGCGCCGTAGGAACGGATCTCGCGGGCCATCTGCGCGGGCACGTCGACCGCGATCGTGACGAGGCCGGACAGGGTCGTCGCACCAATGGCGACGGCGAGGACCGCGATGAGGACGCGGGAGCGGCGGCGCAGGATGGAGGAGATAACCATCCGCCAGAACATTGCTCGTCTGGACATGGGCATCACCTTCCGTGCAGGACTTCAGCCGCGTTGAGGCGCAGCAGGTAGCGGATCGCCGGGATGGAGGCTCCCAGGACGACGAGGATGACGAGGACGGCGACGAGACCGACGACGACCGGCGCAAACGCGATCGAGGAGTGGAACACCATGTACCCGATCGCCTGCGCCAGCCCGAGGCCGGCGCCGTAGCCGAGCACGCCGCCGACCAAGCCTACGACGATCGTCTCGGTCAAGAACAGCGCGATGATCTGTTTATCTTTGGCACCCACGGCCTTCATGAGGCCGATTTCGCTGGAACGCTCCATGACGCCCGCGGTCACCAGGTTCGCGATGGCCAGGGCCGAGGCGATGAGCGCCAGCACGGTCACGAGGACCATGAGCAGCTGGGTCTTCTCCAGGATCGTGCCCTCGGACTGGGCGACCTGGCGGACCGGGCGGGCCACGGAGTCCGTCATGACTTCCTCGATCTGGTAGGCGATCGAGGAGACGTAGGCCGTGCAGTACCAGGTTTCTTTTTCCTTCACCGTCAGCGAGTTCGGGTTCTTCGCGGCCTTGCGGGCCAGGTCGTTATCCGGCGTGGTGAGGGCGGAGACCTCGACGCTGCCGACTGCCCCCTCACGCCCGATGAGTGCCTGCGCCTGCGCCAGCTGAATAAACACGCCGCGGTCGGCGTCGTCACCACTGGTGATGATGCCGCGCACCGTGAAGTCGCGCGTGATCCCCTCGCGGGTGAGGGTGAAGGAGTCGCCGACGGCCAGCCCGTGCGCGGCAGCGTAGGCCGTCCCCACGACCGCTCCGTCTGCATCCTCGTCCGCCGGCCACGCGCCCTCCAGCCCCCACCATCCGCGGAGCCTGTCCAGGCCCGTCTCGACGCTCTCGCCGGTGGCCAGCTCGAGGTGGTGGCTGAACCAGGTGCCGGTCGTGGGCACGTGCTCACCGCTCGCGTCGGTCGCGGACACGTTCAGCAGCGGCGCGAAGTCGAGGATGTTGTAGGTCCAAAAAATCGTCTTGATGTTGCCCAGCTCGTCCTCACGCAGGTACGAGCGGGCCTCGGCGGCCTCACCCGTGTTGTAGAGGTCATCGAGGACGGCCGCACCCTGGGGGCGCACGACGATGTTCGCACCGTAGGACTTGAGTTCCTGGTTGACCTTGTCGCCCACGTTGAACATGACGGAGAGCATGGACGTGGCCACGCAGGCGCCCAGCGCGACGGTCAGGGCGATCATCAGGTGGCGGTTGCCGCGCCTCGTGAGGGCGCCGCGGAGCATTCGGAAAAACATGCGGACCCCTTACTTCACGAAGACCGAGGCCGAGGCCTCGAGCGCAGAGATCGGAACCGTCAGCGTGCCGTTGGAGACCTTGTAGTCGATGGGGATCGGGTTACAGCCGCCCTTAAAGCCAATGGTCGCGATGTTCATCGCCACTTCACACAGCTTGCAGATGACCTTGCCGTCCTTCTCGTAGTAGCCGGTGGGACCGCAGATATCGCACGCGTCCAGGCCCACGCCGAAGGAGGAGCCGGACTTTTGGATGACGATGAAACGCACCTTGACGCCGCCCGAGGTCGTGTACTCATAGCGGTGCAGGTGGCCGTCCGAAATGTCGGCCAGGTTGAGGCTCACCTGGTCGTCGACGACGCTGAAGGACTCGGGCGGGGAGAGCTCAACCTCCTGGCTGCCGTAGGCCACGCCGACCGTGATCAGCAGGGCGCCGCACAGGTAGCCGATCGCGGCGGTGCCCGCCATGGACTTGTACAGCCTCGAGCGCGCACGGCCCAGGCGGCCCTCAGCCGGGTTAGCCCCGACGGTCGGGATCGCGCGGGACGCGCGCCACGTCAACACGACGACCGCGCACAGGGCCAGCGCGGCCGCGATCGTGAAGACGGCCTCGTGGTTGATGAACCAGGAGATAACATCCCACGACGACTTGGGAATCGTGATCCAGTGCTTGGCCTTCATGATGCGGACGATCAGCAGCGCATAGTCGACCAGCAGGGACACCAGAATCACGCCCGCGGGCCACACGCGGTTATTCCACGCACACATCCGGTAGGACACCCACGCCAGGAAGCTCACGAGCAGCCACGCCACGACGTAACCGAGGATCGCGAGGACAACCTGAGTCGAGTAGATTTCAACGCCGCCCGACATCATCAGGAGCGCCTGATTCATGGCGGTGGGCACGGCTCGGAAGAGCGAGACGGCGATGAACAGGGCACCGACGATGCGCACGAGGACATCACCGGGCAGCGCGGTTTCTATCGACGAGGCCGCCCGGGCCTCGTCGTCGACGTCGCCGGGCAGGAGGGAACGCATGCGGCGCGAGCGCACGGCAACGAGCGCGAGGAAGACGAGCGCCAGCGCAATCGCGATCGGGAGGGTGAACAGGCCGACCGTCTGGCGGTTGATCAGCTTGGGGGCTTCGACATTGACGGCCGTCAACGCCAACGAAGACACCAGGCCCAACGCGATACCGAACCAGACCGCCCGCGAGCGGGCCTTCTTTCCTCGGCGGCCGCGGCCCGTGGCCGGCATGAAGCGGATGACGGCGCCGACGGCGAGCATCGTCAACAGCAGCGTCAAGGTTGCTTCGCTCATCTGCTGAAGCATTGGCTTTCCTCCCGAAATAAAGGTTCACCGAAGTCTCACGATTCCGGTGTCAAGTCTAGTCCCCCCACGGGGCGGGGGCCGAGGCAAGCGATCCCACACAGGAACCACTGCCTCGGCCCCACGAAGCGTGCGAGTCGATCACCAGGACACGGCCGTGGGATCCCACTGCCAATCCGGGAACTCGGCGACGAGCGGCTCAGTCCAGAAGCGGCCCTCGACGCCCGTGGTCTTGTCGGTGTGCAGCAGCCAGCCGCTGGGGGGCTTGATCGTGAAGGTCACGTCGTAGGTGCCGGCATCCAGCTTGGGCAGGTTCAGCCCGTAGTGCGGGCCGTCGGATGCGTTCATCGGCATGAGCGTGCCCTCCTGGACAGCGTTGCCGGACTTGTCCTTGATCGAGTAGTCCACGGTCAGGCCGGGCACGAAGTCGCCCGCGCCGTAACCGAGCTTGTTGTCGGCGGCCGCGGAGACGTCAGCCTCGATGTGCATCGAGGACTCGGCGGCCGGGGTGCCCATCTCGGGCTCCATGTCGACGGGCTGGAAGTAGACGCCGCCCACGACGAGGGGGCCAACGTGGACGTCGTCGCCGAGGGGCTGCTCCTCGAAGCCAGCGTCCTCGCCGGGGGCGGGGGCGGCAGGGTCAGCCGCGGCCGACGACGAGGCCGCGGGCTTGTCGGTGGAGGACGAGGAGGAGTTGTTGGAGCAGGCAGCCAGGGTGCCTGCGAGGGCCAGCGTGGCCAGGGCCGCGCCGACGCGGAACAGAGAACGCTTCATGTGATGATCTCCTGTGCGTGTTGGTTGGATAAAACGTCGGTGTCGCTCGAGAGGAGTCAGTCCTCAGCCCGCGACTGGGCGGCGGCCTCGCGGGCGAGGCGAGCTTTTCCGAAGAAATAGAGACCGACGATGATGGCGAGAACGATGGCTTGCGCGGCCAGGTTCTCCACTCGGGGGTAGATCCCCAAGATGTCAATGGTGGGGAAGCCGGAGATGGGCGTCAGGGACACGACGTCCGCCTCCTGAAGTTCCCCGATACCAGAACCCGTGAACGTGAAGGCCATGAAGGCCATCAGCAGCGAGGTAATGGTGAAGAAGGGGCGCAGCGGGATACGGACCGCCGCGAACTGGATAAGCAGGTAGATGACGACGAGGGCCGCGAGGCCGACCGCCAGACCGATCCACACGTAGTGGACCTTGTCGCCCGCGGCGGCAACGATCGGGACGTAGAAGAGGATCGTCTCGGCGCCCTCGCGCAGGACCGCGAGGAAGGAGATGAAGGCGAGGCCCAGCAGGGAGCCGCTGCTCAGCGAGGCGTCCGTCTGCTTCTTGATGTACTCGTCCCACGCCTTGTTGGAGGACTTGTTGATCATCCAGTTGGAGACCCAGATCAGCATGACGACCGCGAAGAGCGCGGCGAAGCCCTCGAGGAGCTCCTGGTTGGCGCCCGCCAGGGAGGTGACATAGCTGAAGAGGAAGGCCAGGCCGACGGACAGGGCGAAGGCGAGCGCCACGCCGCCCCACACGATCGGGGTCTTCTTCTTGTGGCCGGCCTTGGCCAGGTAGGCCAGGACCGCGGCGACGACCAGGATCGCCTCCATGCCCTCGCGCAGGATGACGAGGAGGGAGGGCAGGAACTGGGCGATCCACGGGGAGGTGCCCGAGCTGTCAGTGGTCTTGTCGGCGGCCTTGCCGGTGTAGCCGTCGAGGCTATTGGCATCCTCGCGGATGTAGTTCGTCAGCGTCGAGAGGTGCTGGTCGACAGCCGCCGAGTCGTCGTCGGTCATGGCCTTCTTGAGGAGGGAGAATTCCATCTCCACCTGGGAGACACGCGAGCCGGAGATTCGGCTCATAACCTGCTTCTCCATGCCGGTGATCTCGTAGTGCTTGTAGTAGGCCTCGTTGACCTTGTCCTTGCCAGCCTTGGCGTCGCCGCCCTTGTAGGCGTTGGCGCCGTCCTGAAGGATGCCGTTGATGGTCTTGGCGACCTCACCCCACGCGCCGGGGCTGTAATCGTCCGACGAGGCCTGGGCGGCGGTACCGGGGGCCACGCCATCCAGGGAGGCGCCGTCTTCGACCATGTACTGCTTGAGGGTCGTGGCGTGGCTGTCGACGCCAGCACTGTCGCCGTCGGTCATGGCCTTCTTGAGGAGGGAGAACTCCATCTCCACCTGCGAGACGCGCGCACCGGAGATGCGGGCCATGACCTGCTTCTCCATGCCGGTGATCTCGTAGTGCTTGTAGTAGGCGTCGTTGATCGTGTCCTTGCCGCCCTTCGCGTCGCCTGCCTTGAAGGTGGAGACGCCTTCGTCGATAAGGCCGTTGATCGTGGTCGAAACATCGCTCCACGTCTGATCCGCAGCGCGCGAGGGAGCGGCGACGACGGCCAGAGCGAGGGCCGCCATCACGGCGACGATAAGAACGCGACTGAGTCGCTGACCAATACTGTGTGCGTGAGCGCGAAGCACTGCCGCTTGCCTCCTGACGAGTCGGCGCCCGAGGACGCCACGATGGAATGTCTACCAATCAGCGTAACCACATCTGGCCCAGGTGAAAAGTAGTCCATTTAGGTCGTCCTAAATTGTGACCATGCCGTGACCGCGTTTAGCGCGAAGACATAGCCCCCTTGAAGGACTAAAGGCCCAGGAATATTACTTGCTGACACGATGCCATAAAAGGGTGGCAGATCAGGCAAAACACATCTTCCATCGAGCCACGACGAGGCGCACGCAGCGCCCGAGGGTCCGGAGAGCCTGGCCGGGGCTCCCACAGACGGCAGCTACACTCAACCCTGACATGTTTCGCATGCAATTCCCCCCGAGCAACAATCGAAGAGAGTTCAAAAACCGCGGAATTTCAACGATTCGATTTCAAAACTTGAAATATGGGCAGGGGAATTGCATGCGACATTGTTGGGGAACCACCCCGGTATTTCAAACGGAAGAACCACCGATCGGAGCGCGCCCGACGGTCCGGAGAGCCTGGCCGGGGCTCCCACAGACGGCAGATACACTCAACCCTGACATATTTCGCATGCAATTCCCCCCGAGCAACAATCGAAGAGAGCTCAAAAACCGCGGAATTTCAACGATCCGATTTCAAAACTTGAAATATGGGCAGGGGAATTGCATGCGACATTGTTGGGGAACCACCCCGATCAGCGGGGAGGTCGTGGCCTGGTCTGGTTTTGTGGACCGGGTGTTTTGAGGGTTGTTGGTTGTTATTGGTGGTGTTGTGCCCATTGGCGTGCGTATTGGTTGGGTGAGAGCCAGCCTAGCGCGCTGTGGGGGTGTTCTTCATTGTAGCGCTGGGACCAGGCGCCAATCAGGGCGCGCGCGTGGTTGAGATCCTCGAACATGTTGTCCTCGAGGAGTTCGTCGCGCATGCGGTTGTGTAAGGACTCCACGAATCCGTTATGCCAGGGCTGGCCCGGTGGGATGAACGCTTGGAGCGTGTCATGCTCGCTGGCCCAGCGCCCCAAGGCT
>NZ_ALIY01000074.1:0-15122 GCF_000283035.1 Actinomyces sp. ICM58 | reverse complement strand
TGGGTGAAGCGTTCCCCGTTGACCTGCATGGTGGCGGTCACCATGCGCGTATCAGAACTGTCATTCTTATCGGCGACCACGTCCTCGACGACCAGCAGAGACGTCGCCGAGGCCATCACGTCGTCGGTCAGGAAGCTACGCTGATCGTTACTCACGCCAGGATCAACCATCGCCGTCGCCGCACTGGCCTGACCGGAAGCCAACAGATCCAGATACTTGCGCACCTCGGCCTCGGGCGTGCGCGAACTATTGACAACCTTGAGCGCCACCACGCCGGCGATCACCAGCACCACGAGAACACCAACCAGCGCTCCGATCACCTTCACGCGCTTACGCGCGCCAGGCGAGACCGGCGTGAAGGACACCCCCGAGGCGGGAACCCCACCAGGCCCCGGAACAGGCCCGGCACCGGGCCCCGGAACAGGCGCGACACCGGACCCCGGAACATGCGCGACACCGGGCCCGGGAATGGGGGCGGCGCCAGAAGTTGGATCGACCCCAGCCGGGGACGGTGCAGGTATCTCGCTGCCGGTAGTTTCGTTATTGTCAGTACTCACGACTCGCTCCTCACGATGCGCTGATGGTCCGGGGCCAGCATCGGGCGACAAACACACCAATACCAACCACCGGTCAAAAAGACGTGCCCATGATCACACGCCACCAGCCGAGAGTCAAAGCCGTGTCACACTACGGATACGACGCGCTCCCCGACCGCCAAGCGATCAGGGAGCGAGGATCGTCATACTTATTCAACTTCGTACCTCAGCCAGAACTGAGGCTTACCAGCAGAATCGACCACGACCTTTCCTTTTTCGTCAAACTTCAGCGTCGCGTACACGGTTGACTTCAGGGTGTAGATCGGAGTCCCGGCCCCCTGCTGCACCTTAAAGAAGGCGTAGTCGTGGAACTCCGAGGTCGAGTCCGCCCACTCTTTCGCCTCGGTCGGCATCTGCTTGACCTCGAGGACGGTCAGATCTGTCCTCTGCAGCCCGAAGGGACACACCGTATCGAGATTCCCCGGAGGCGTGGCGCACGACGTGGTTTGCGCGGCCATCGCCTCGACCGCGGCCGCGCGCAGCGACTGGCTGTATGAGGTTTCAATCGTCACGTTTGTGAGCGGATCGGCACCATAGAGGTATTCCTCTCGCGTGGCCCTCAGGGTAGCCGGCTCGGCGTCGATATACTCCCCCAGGTCGGCGGCGTTGACCTCGTAGACACCCGGGTAGAACAAGTAGGTCGGGGACGTGAACGGGAACGAATCGTAGTCGCTGACGGGGGCCGTCACGCCGCCGACGCTGAACGTCGTCGCATCCTTGATTCTGACGGCAACGGGGACAACAAGGGCGTTTTCGATCGTCCAGTTCTTAATGACCCCCAGCGTCGGCTTACCCTCGCGTACCTCAAAGGGGAAGGTGAAGCGGCTGCCGTCGACCAGCACCGTGGCGTTCACGGTGTGCTTCTTCGACGAACTGCCTTCATCCCTATCGACGACGTCTTCGACGTCCAGCAGCGAGGTCGCCGATGCCATGACCTCGTCCGTCAAAAAGACGCGTTCATCGTTGGCCACACCTGGATCAACCATCGCTGTGGCAGCGCTGGCGTTCCCTTGTGCGAGGTAGTCCAGGTAACGGCGCACCTGCGCTTCGGGTGTACGCATTGAGTTCGCAAGCACGAAGCTGCCAACGGCTACCACCACGAGTGCGACGAGGAACAGGGCAGCGAAAAAGATGGGGTTGGCGCGCTTGCGCGGACGCTGCGAAACCGCAGTAACTAAGGGCTGAACTCCCCCAGCCATCGCCGGTGCCATCGCGATCGGCTCACCCATCGGAAACTGACCCTGTCCAGGGCTGTATGCACAAGCCGACAGCGGGGCGGACATGCCTGGCACACTCGATGACAACGTCGGCGGATCGGGGACGGGATCGCCATCCATGCCACTAGCTATCGGACGGATCGCGCTCCCAGTCACATCATCACTAGCAGCATTCATTGCTCGCTCCTCACGGCGTCCGTCGGTGATGTCTCGGGTAATCGACCAGAGACTTCCTCGGCAACTGGTTACCACGACACCAGGAATGCTATCACCAGCGAAATGTCCCCGTCAAACACCTCCCACGCAGACGAATCCCCCGCATCAACGCGCCACACGAGGACGTATCTCGTTAGAACCAGGGCACGCTGAGAGTGACAGAAAAAACGGGTTTGCCATCAAGAGTGACCACGGGGATCCCTCCCTCCGTGGTGGCAACCGTCGCGGTGGGACGCACAGTGAGGTCGTGGGGGCTGCGATCAGGGAACCAACCGCCCGTGTCCTGGTAGCGGATAGCTCCGTCCTCGCCAGTGTAGGAGCCGTCCTCGGTCGCGCTCACCAGCGCAGATGGGAGTTTCGAGACCTCAAGGACGCTCAGACTCGACGAATGGAGAGCGGAGGGACACGAGTCGGCCATATTCGTTCCCTGCGTCGCGCACGCCTGCACCGCATCTTGCATCGCCTGGAGCGCTTGCGTTTTCAGCTCGGCACTCAACGCTCCCTGGAGAGTGAGGGCTGTCGTCTCGTATGGACTGTCATGGCTCCCATCCTCAATCACCACCTGTTGGGAAGGAGCGGTCACATACGCTCCAACGCCTTCTGGTTCGACCGTGTAAACGCCGGGGAAAAACAGGAAGTCCCGTTTCTTGGATGCGGAGGGATCAAGGTCCGCGACGACGCCGCCGACACTGAACTGGGGCACGCGAGAGCCCGACACGGGCAGCGTGACGAACAGGCCGTCTCGCAGCGTCCAGGCCGACACGGCCCCGTTGCCTTTCGCGCGCTCAACGGTGAAGACGTGCGTGAAGCGATCGCCGTCGAGTCGCATCGTTGCGGTAACTGTCGAGGAGTCGACACGCTTGCCGCCGTTATCTTCGGCTTCCACGGATTCGATGATCAGGCGCGACGAGGCCGAGGCCATGACTTCGTTGGTCAGAAAGAGACGCTGGTCGTTGGGCACGCCAGGATCGACCATCGACAGTGCCCCCTCGGCGTCCCCTTGCGCAAGGTAGGTCAGATAGCGTCGTACCTCCCCATCGGGCGTTCCCTCTTTTTTCGCGATCCATCCGAGCGCCCCTATGCAACCGATGATGAGCGCAACCAAAACAAGAACCGTGAGGGCGTCCTTTCGCGTCCACGCGCGTCTTTCTCGCCACTGTGGCCTGCACGTAGACATGCGAGGGCGCGCATCGCCTGGAACCCCGTACTGCGGACCGGGCATCTGCACCCTCATCGCTCACACCCTTACATGCTCGGTAACTACACGGTGGTGTCAGCCTACGTCATGACGCGAGGGTTGGGCAACGACACGCGCACGCGTCGGCGTCGCGCTGTTTGGGTAAGGGTGCCCTGTTACTTCGTGGAGGCCTCGTCCTCACCCACGACCGGCAGCGCCTTCGTCGGAGGCACCGCCGCGTCTCCGCGCAGGGCCGGAAGCGACAGGCCTGCGGTGGCGGGGATCTCCTCCGAGGACTCGGCGAGCTTACGCGCGAGGCGCGACATGGGACGGGACGAGGCCTGGGCCCTTTCGGTCGACGCGGTCATCCTGATGCACTCCAATCGTTGGTCATCACGCCGCTTGGCCTCCCCGCCTACCGGCGAGGACTCCAGCGGCCCACATCACACTAGTCTACGGAATCGGAAGAGAAATGATCCCACGCACCGCGCAGAACCTCGCCATCGAACATCGCACACGGCGTCTCCCCGGCCGCGCATTCGCGCGCGCGACCGATCGCCCGGAAACCCTCAGGCAGTTGCACATCGGGAGGGAATGCAGCGAGCATCCCATGTTCCTCGCCGCCCTGGAGCACCCACCACACGGGATCCGCCCGGCAGATCAGCGCCGGCCCCTGTAGCTTCCAGGCCTCCTCCTCGATCGAGGGCCGATCAAAATCAATGACAACACCGGAGGCGGCGGCCATACGCGTCGCATCTGCGGCGGGACCGTCGGAGAGATCCATCATCGCGCGGGCGCCCGCAGCCGCCGCAGCCACGCCCGATCCGAGAGGAGGCCGGGGAGAGCGGTAGGTGCGCACGAAGGGCTCGAGCTCCCCGAGCTCCTCCACGCCCCGCGCGCTCGGGACGACGTGGCCCCCCTCGAGCAGATCTAGTCCGGCGTAGGAAAAACCAAGGGTGCCGCTCACCGCGATCACGTCACCGGGACGCGCGCCGTCGCGGCGTACAACGGGCCCGGGACAGTATCCAAAAGCCGTGATAGAGACGACGAGCTTCTCCCCCGCGCTCAGGTCTCCGCCCACGACGCCCGCACCAGCCTCGCGCGCACGGTCCCCCAGGCCTCGGACCACATCGAGGAAGACGTCGGCGTCCATGTCGCGCGGAGCGACCACCGACGCCACAAGCGCCGACGGGCGCCCACCCATCGCGTCAATATCCGCGAGATTCTGCGCCGCTACGCGCTCCCCCACCTCGTATCCCGTCGACCATGAGAGGTGAAAATGCTGGTCCTCAACCATGACGTCCGTCGTCACAATAAAGGATCCTTCGGGAGCACCCACCTGGGCACAATCGTCGCCGATGCCGATGATCGTGCGCTCGCCTCGCGGGAAAGACTCGCGGAAGTGAGACACCAACTGGGCCTCGGAAAGGTCACCTAACTTCATGAGACCCAGCGTAGTCGCGTGCGCACCGCTGCGCCGCGAAGGCAGGTCAGCTGTGAAGGCCTCGCACCGTCTGGGATGCGAACAGGCATGTCGCGGCCGCGCTGGCAACGTTCAGGGACTCCGCGTCCCCACTCATCGGGATCGAGACGAGCGCGTCACACAGGCGCATGTCGTCGCCCGACAGCCCCTTCGCCTCGTTGCCGAACACCCACGCGTGAGACTGCGACAGGCGGGAGCGTGCCGAGACGCCCTGCACAAACATCTGCGCCAAGTCGACGGATCCGGCACCGCCGCTGGTCCCCAGCAAGGCGGCACCGCGGCCGTGCACGAGAGCGCGCGCTTCCTCAAAGGAAGGCACGACGCACACGGGAATATGGAACACCGAGCCGGCGCTGGCGCGCACGACCTTCGGGCTCGAGGCATCCACCGTGCCCGCCACGGCGATGACGCCGACGGCACCGAATGCATCGGCCGTGCGAATGATCGTGCCGACGTTGCCGGGGTCGCGCCCCTGAGCGAGCACGACGAGGGTCTCGCCCACGCTCGGCTCCGGCAGTTCACGCTCGAGGGCATCGAGGGACGCCACCGCACACACGCCCTGCGAATCACGCGAGAGCGCCGCCGAGACCTCGTTCGTGACGGGATGCACCCACCGAGTCGCTCGCAGCGCAGCCTCCACGACGTCAGCGTGCGTCTCCCACGCATCCTGCCGCACGTACACGTCACGGACAGCGCCGGGGCGGAAGCGCGCGAGCTCGCGCACGGCCTGTGGCCCCTCGACGAGCATCAGGCCCGAGCGTGAACGCGCCGAGCGCCCGACCAGACCCGATACCCTGCGCACGCGGTCGGCGCGGGGATTATCGAGAAGGGTCAGGCGCTCGGGAAAAGAACTCACCAATCAGGCCTTGGGGGCGTTGACGTCGGCGGGTAGCGCGTCCTTGGCGACCTTCACCAGGGCGTTGAACGCGTTAATGTCGGAAACGGCCAGCTCGGCCAGCATGCGACGGTCGACCTCGACGCCGGCCAGGTTCAGGCCCTGGATGAGGCGGTTGTAGGTCAGGCCCTGAGCGCGGGAGGCAGCGTTGATGCGCTGGATCCACAGGCGACGGAAGTCACCCTTCTTGGCCTTACGGTCGCGGTAGGAGTAGACGAAGGAGTGAGTGACCTGCTCCTTGGCCTTACGGTACATGCGCGAGCGCTGGCCACGGTAGCCGGAGGCCTGCTCGAGTACGGTACGACGCTTCTTCTTGGCGTTGACAGAACGCTTAACACGTGCCATTTTCTACTGTTCTCCTCTAACTCGAGCTCACTTGCCCAGCAGACGCTTGACGCGCTTGACGTCGGCGGTCTCCAGGACCTGGTCGGTGGCCAGGCGGCGGGTCTTGCGGCTGGACTTGTGCTCCAGCAGGTGGCGGGCGCCGGCCTGCTCGCGCATGATCTTGCCCGAGCCGGTCGTGCGGAAGCGCTTCTTAGCACCGGAATGAGTCTTGTTCTTCGGCATTTCTATTCCTTCGTTGTGAGGCGATGGGTATCGCCGTCAGTCCTGTTCGTCAGCCTTGTCGGCTGCCACTCGGGCCTGGTCCTTGCTGGCGCGCTCCGCGCGCTTGCCCCGGCGCTCGGCGCGCTCGGCCTCGCGGCGCTTGCGCTGCTCGGTCAGGGCGTCAGCCTTGCGCTTGGTGGGGGCCAGCACCATCGTCATGTTGCGCCCGTCCTGACGGGGCATCGACTCGACGGTGGCGAGGTCACCGATCTCCTCGGCCAGGCGCTGCAGGAGGCGAACGCCGGCCTCGGGGCGAGACTGCTCTCGACCGCGGAACATGATCATGACCTTGACCTTGTCGCCGGCGGACAGGAAGCGCTCCACGTGGCCCTTCTTGACGCCGAAGTCATGATCGTCGATCTTCAGTCGGAAGCGGATTTCCTTCAGCTGCGTGTTCGCCTGGTTGCGGCGAGCATCGCGGGCCTTTTGGGCGGCTTCGTACTTGTACTTGCCGTAATCCATGAGCTTTGCGACGGGCGGCTTGGCATTCGGCGCAACCTCAACCAGATCAAGCCCGGCCTCTTCGGCCAGACGCAGCGCGTCCTCGACTCGGACGACGCCGACCTGTTCACCTCCGGGCCCCACGAGGCGAACCTCGGGGACTCGAATACGCTCATTGATGCGAGTCTCGCTGATGAGCGGCTCCTTCCACAGAATCCTTATGCGCGTAACAAAAAGCCTCCGTTACGCGACGCGCACGGAGGCTTCCAACGGGTCAACACGCACTGGTGTTGACCGCCGAACCCGATCCCCTGCGCGGCGCCCTGACGGGCGGCATCCTCTCTTTCGAGAGGCGGGTATCCAGGTGGGATTTCTCCGCTTGCGTTCCAGGCTTTCGCCCAGACGGTCGTATCTATGCTACCAGAGACGGTACACGAGCGCCAGATCAGCGACCATTGCGCGCCTCACGCTGCGCAGGCCGTGTCCGGTGCGCACTCAGCGCAGGACGGGCGCGATCTCCACTCGGTCGGCGGAGACGATCAGGCGCGGGTTTGTGCCCACGGCATTCAGGGCAGCGGACAGAGCAGCTTTCATCGACGAGGCTCCCTCCCCCTGGGCAAAGCTCGCACGGTCCACCGACACGAGGACCCGCGTGAGGCCGTCCCCCGCGTAGGCGATCTCGAGGTCGACGATATCCGGGCATGCAGCTGTGGCCTCGACGAGCAGAAGCTCACACAGAGCCTCGTCACGCCAGGCGGGGAGCCACTCGTCCCCCTGCGCCAGGGCCGCGACGGCCGGACGCGGCAGCAAGACCGCGTCGGTGCCCGGGTTGACGACGACGCGCCCACCCGTCTCGACGAGGGCGGTCAGCCCGATCGTGCGAAAGTCAAGGGCCATCGGACGGGCTCCGGGGCGATGAGCGGACAGCGCGCGGACCGACGAATAGATGGCCAGAGCCTCGCCCGCGGGCGTCTGGGCACGCACAAAGTCGATGGGATTGTGCCCGCGCTCACCGGCGTGGACGCCCGTCACTCGCGGGTCCGGTTCGACGTCGATGGGAACGATGACGCGTTCATACACCAGTGCGTCGACGAGGGCCTCGAGCCGTGCGGCCCCCGCATCGCTCCCCTGCCCCAACGCGAGCGCTCGGGCGGTCCGGGGAAGCCCCTGCCCCACGTCTGCGCGGTCATGGCTCATCATCGACAGGCGCTGCGCCAGTCGATTCTTCTGCTCCTCGGTGAGGCTGGGAGGTGTAGGCGTCATGACCGCTCCTCATATCCGGCGACGGCCAGCGCATCGGCCAGCGTGAACGCGCCCTGGTACAGAGCCTTACCTACGATGGCGCCCTCGATGCCGAGCGCGCGCAGGGCCTCGATGTCAGCCAGGGAGTTCACGCCACCCGAGGCGATAATGCGAGCCTGCGTCGCGTCGACAACCCGGGCCAGCAGCTCGCGGTTCGAGCCGCTCATCTGGCCATCCCGCGTCACGTCGGTGACGACCACGCGGGCCACGCCGGCCTCGTTCAACACGCGCAGCGCCTCCCAGACGTTGCCACCCTCGCCGCTCCCCCCGCGAGCCGCCAAGCGATCCCCGCGCACATCCAGACACACGGCGACTCGCTCACCATAGGCGTCCACGGCCTCGCAGACCGCATCAATGTCACCCAGTGCCTGCGTCGCGATGTTGACGCGTTCGGGCCCCAGGGCCAGGCCGACCTCGATGGCCGCGCGGCTCACGATGCCACCCGACAGCTCGACGCGCGCGGGCGCCTCGCGGATCACGCGGGCCAAGAGCGCGGAATTCTCGCCGCGACCAAAAGCCAGATCGAGGTCCACGAGGTGCACCCAGCGTGCCCCGGCCTCGGCGAAGGAGTGAGCAACCTCGAGGGGGCTGCCCCAGCTCCCGGCGTCTACCGACCCCGAGGACAGGCGTACCGCCTGCCCGTCCGTCACATCAATGGCAGGAAGAAGCTCAAGGACCGTCATGACTGCTTGCGGCGCAGCCACCCAAGCGGGCCGCCGCCCTTCCGAGAACCATCGGCACTCACCGAATCCGAGTAATCGCCCGGCGTCGTGCGCCCCAACAGCAGGTCCTCCGTCGCCGCAGGCATCGCGCCGAGCAGCAGACCCGCGGGAATCGTCTCCTCCGGCTCGCCGCCAACGTAGCGCTGGGCCGAAATACGGCCCGACACTCCCGGCTCCACGCCATCGCCCTCCACGAGCCAACTCATCAGCGCCACCGCGCCATACTTGGACAGTCGCGAGATAGCGCGGGCAACCTGATCGACCACGTCCGGCATCGGCCGCTGGCCCGTCAGCAGCGCGTCGAGCTCCTCCTCGTCCGTCGGCGTCGTCTCAACACGCAGCCACACGGCAGTCCACGGCTTGAGACGCACGATGGACTCGCGGATGCCCGACAGCGCCAACAGCGAGTGCAGGGCCTCCGGGTAGGCGATCGGGGCCAACACCAGCGCGACCGACAGACGGCCACCCTCTAGGTGCAGCGACTCGTCAACGGGCGTATCGTCCGGATCGCGCGTCGGCTGAGAGGTAGCCGACGGCCCCGTCTCCCCCAGCGATGCGACCAGCGACTGGAACTCCGCATCGATATCGTCGTTGTGAGCGCTCACCGCTCCTCCTTATTGTGTGTCTCTCCCACCAAGGATACTGTTCCTCTACGCCCTCGCGCGTGATGCGCTCTCCACCAGCGAAAGGACCCCTCATGACGACCCCCACGATTCCCGTGCGCGGACAGATCAAACTCGGCCAATTCGTCAAGCTCGCCTCCCTCGCAGAGGACGGCGCGCAGGCCCGCGAACTCATCCAAGCCGGCGACGTGAGCGTCAACGGCGAGGTGGAAACCCGCCGCGGCCACCACCTGAACCCGGGGGACCTGGTCGAGGTCGACGCCCCCTGGGGACGGGCCGCCGCAATCGTCGGGGCCGCCTCCTAAACCGGGCGCGGGGGCGGAGCCGCGCACGCCGACGAGGTCGGGATGCCCGCCTCGGCGAGCCTGCCCTACGAGCTGGTGACGACCCCGCCCGCGCCGACGACGGCCTTAATGTGGCTGAAGAAGGCGCTCGTCTGCTCGACGCGCAGCTTCGGATCCAGCTCGACGACCGTCGTGCGGCCCGGTTCCGTCAGGTGCAGGCGTACCGGGGAACCGCCCGGGTAGGACTCGAGGACGCCGCGCAGGTCGGTGAGCAGCTCGGGCGTGCAGCGCGCCACCGGCAGGCGAAGGTCGAGCGGCAAGTCCGCCCCGCCCGACAGATCCAGGAGGGTCATCGACTGGCCGTAGATGGTCATGCCCTCCTCGCGCACGTTCACCTTGCCCTCGATCTGGACGATGATGTCCTGAGCCAGGTAGGTCTGAATCGACTCATAGGAACGCGGGAAGAAGAGCACATCCACCGAGCCCGACAGATCCTCGATCGTCGCGATCGCCCACGCGTTGCCCTGCTTCGTGACCTTCGTCGTCACGCCCGAGACCAGGCCTGCGATCTTGACGATGCGATCAGCCATCGTGCCCTCCGAGCCCACGACCTGCGCGATCTCGTAGTCCTGGTGGCGCGCCAGGGCCGCCTCCACGCCACGCAGCGGGTGATCAGACACGTACAAGCCCAGCATCTCACGCTCGGCCGCCAGCTTCGTCTTTCGATCGAACTCGGGCAGGTCCGGGATGTCGATCGTCAGACCCGAGCCCGACTCCTCGTCCTCCCCCAGAGCGCCAAACAGGTCGAACTGCCCGATCGCCTCGTTGCGCTTGACATCGATGATCGCGTCCACGGCCTCGTCACAACGAGCCAGGAGGGCGCGGCGCGTGTGCCCCATCGAGTCGAAGGCGCCGGCACGGATCAGGGACTGGATCGTGCGCTTATTGCACACCACCTGCGGGACCTTGTCCAGGAAGTCCTGGAAGGAGGAGAACCGTCCCTTCTGCGCGCGAGTCTCCACAATCGCGTCGACAACCGGGCCGCCCACGTTCTGGATGGCATTGAGACCAAAGCGGATCGCCTCACCATCAGGGGCAAAATTGCCCATCGACGAGTTCACGTCCGGGGGCAAGACCGTAATGTCCATGTGGCGACACTCCGCCAGGTAGAGGGCACGACGGTCCTTATTGTCCTTCGTCGAGGTCAGCAGGGCCGCCATGTACTCGGTCGGGTAGTTCGCCTTGAGGAAGGCCGTCCAGTAGGAGACGAGGCCGTAGGCCGCCGAGTGAGCCTTGTTGAAAGCGTAGGCAGAGAAGGGCACGACGACGTCCCACAGGGCCTTGATCGACTCCTCGGAGTAGCCGTTGTCGACCATTCCCTGACGGAAGCCCTTGAACTGCTGGTCCAGGACCTCCTTCTTCTTCTTACCCATCGCCTTACGCAGGATGTCCGCCTGGCCCAGCGAGTATCCCGCCAGCTTCTGGGCGATCTGCATGACCTGCTCCTGATACACGATCAGGCCGAAGGTCGTTCCCAGGATGTCCTCGAGCGGCTCGGCAAGCTCGGGATGAATGGGCGTGATCTCCTGACGCCCGTTCTTACGCAGCGCGTAGTTCGTGTGCGAGTTGGCGCCCATCGGGCCCGGTCGATACAGGGCGCCGACAGCGGAGATGTCTTCGAAGTTGTCGGGCTTCATGAGCTTGAGGAGGTCGCGCATGCCGCCGCCATCGAGCTGGAAGACGCCCAGGGTCTCGCCTCGTCCCAGCAGCTCGTAAGTCTTCCTATCGTCGAAGCTCAAGTGATCCAAGTCCGGGTCCGGCTTGCCGTTGATCGCGATATTTTCGAGCGCGTCGGAGACGACCGTGAGGTTACGCAGGCCCAGGAAGTCCATCTTCAGCAGGCCCAGCGTCTCACACGTCGGGTAGTCGAATTGGGTGATGATGGCGCCGTCCTGGGGGCGCTTCATGATCGGGATGATGTCCGTGAGCGTGTGGGAGCTCATGATGACCGCGCATGCGTGCACGCCCCACTGGCGGGTGAGCCCCTCCAGACCGAGCGCGTACTGAACGACCTCGTGCGTGTCCGGGTTCTCCTCGTAGAACTTACGGAACTCCGCGGCCTCGGCGTAGCGCTTGTCCTTCTCGTCGAAGATGCCGTGGACCGTGATGTCCTTGCCCATGATGGCGGGGGGCAGCGCCTTAGTCAGCTGCTCGCCGACCTTGAAGTCCTTGCCGAGGATGCGCGCGGAGTCCTTCAGGGCCTGCTTGGTCTTGATCGTGCCGTAGGTGACGACCTGGCTGATGCGGTCCTCGCCGTACTTGCGCTTGACGTAGGCGATGACCTCGTCGCGCCTACGTTCGTCGAAGTCGACGTCGAAGTCGGGCATCGAGATTCGCTCGGGGTTGAGGAATCGCTCGAAGATCAGGCCGTGGTCGAGGGGGTTGAGCTCGGTGATCTTCATGGCGTAGGCGACCATCGACCCCGCGCCCGAACCACGACCGGGCCCCACGCGGATCCCCTGGGACTTCGCCCAGTTGATGTAGTCAGCGACGGTGAGGAAGTAGCCGGGGAATCCCATCGAAATAATGACGTCTTCCTCGTACTGGGCTTGCTTGCGCACGGCGTCGGGGATACCGCCCGGGAATCGGTCACGCAGGCCTCGCTCGACCTCCTTGATGAACCACGAGGTCTTATCCTCGCCCTCGGGCACCGGGAAGTCGGGCATGTAGTTCGCGCCCTCCTTCGTGGTCGTAAAGTGCACGTCGCAGCGCTCGGCGATCTCGAGGGTCGAGTCGCAGGCGCCGGGCAGCTCACTCCACAGCGAACGCATCTCATCCGAGGAACGGATGTAGTAGCCGTCGCCGTCGAACTTGAAACGGTCGGGGTCGTTGATGCGCGAGCCCGAGTTGATGCACAGGAGCGCGTCCTGGATCTTGCGATCATCGCGCTTGACGTAATGCGCGTCGTTGGTGGCCACGAGCGGCGCATTCATGAGCTTGGCGATCTCGAGGACCTGCTGGTGGGTGCGTCGCTCGATGTCGATGCCGTGGTCCATGACCTCGACGTAGAAGTTCTCCGCCCCGAAAATGTCGCGCAGCTGGGCGGCCTCAGCCACGGCCTCGTCCCACTGCCCCAGGCGCAGGCGCGTCTGCACGGCACCCGAGGGGCAGCCCGTGAACACGATGAGGCCCTCGTGGAACTGCGCGAGGAGCTCCTTATCGGCGCGCGGCCACTTGCCGAACTGGCCGTCCGTCGAGGCATAGGACCCCAGGCGGAAGAGGTTGTGCATGCCCGTCGTGTTGTAGGCGACGAGGGTCAGGTGGTTGTAGGAGCCGCCGGCGCTCACGTCGTCGGCGCGCTGCCACGGCTCGCCCCACAGGACCTTCTGACGATCGAAGCGCGACGTGCCGGGGGTCACGTAGGCCTCGAGGCCGATGATCGGCTTGACACCGGCGTTCTTGCAGTTCGTGTAGAAGTCGTAGGCGCCGAAGAGGTAGCCGTGGTCGGTCAGGCCGATCGCGGGCTGGCCGAGGCGCGCCGCTTCTTCCGCCATGGCCTTCGTCTTCGCTGCCCCGTCGAGCATCGAATACTCGGAGTGATTATGGAGGTGCACGAAGGAATCAGCCATGCGTCGATTCTACTGTCCGGGACCGCGCCGGGGCCGCGCGACTCCCGGGGGCGCGCGGTCGTTCATCTCACGGCTCACCGACGAGGCCGGGGCCGGGTTACGCGGGCGCATTCCCCCCGCGTCAGTCGCGGGGGTGGCGCAGCGTCTCCAGGGCGGACTGAAGGTCGGCCGGATAGGGGCTGGACACGCTCATCGGCATGCCCGTGCGCGGGTGTGCGAAGCCCAAGCGCACGGCGTGGAGCCACTGGCGGGTGAGCCCCAGACGCTCGGCCTGAGTGGGGTCCGCGCCGTAGAAGGTGTCGCCGACACAGGGATGGCCGACGGCCGCCATGTGGACGCGGATCTGGTGGGTGCGCCCCGTCTCGAGGTGGACCTCGGTGAGCTGGGCCCCCGCCATGAGCTCAAGGGTGTCGTAGTGGGTGACGGCGCGCTTCCCGCCGTCGATGACGGCCATGCGCCATTCGCGCGAGGGGTGGCGCCCGATGGGCGCGTCGATGGTACCCGAGGCGGGGTCGAGGTGACCGGCGACGACCGCGTGATACACCTTCTCGATCGTGCGCTCCTTGAACGCTCGCTTCATGACCGTGTAGGCGAGCTCCGACTTGGCGACCATCATCGCCCCCGAGGTGCCCACGTCAAGGCGGTGGACGATACCTTGGCGCTCGGGAGGCCCGTAGCTGGTGATCCGATACCCGGCCGCCTCGAGATTGCCCAGGACGGTGGGTCCCTCCCAGCCGGGCCCCGTGTGGGCGGCGACACCAACGGGCTTGTCTACGACGACAATGTCCTCGTCGTCGTAGAGAATCGCCATGTCGGTGACGGGAGTCGGCTTGCTCTTAGGCTCGGGAATAGTGACCTCGATGATGTCGAAGGCGCCCAGGCGATCCGACTTGCCGGCCGCCGCCCCGTTGATCAGCACGAGCCCCTCGCCCGCCAGCTCCGCGCAGCGCGAGCGCGAGAACCCAAGCATGCGGGCCAGTGCGGCGTCGACCCTCTCCCCCACGAGCGCATCGGGGACGGGTAGCATCCGTGAGCTCACTGGGCGTCCTCCTTCGAGGGTTCACGGGACAGCGCAAGGGCCAGCAGAGGCGCCCCGAGGACGATCCAGATGTCTGCGACATTGCCCACGAACCAGGTCCCGTAGGCGATGAAGTCGGTGACGTGGCCGACGCCGAAGCCAGGCTCGGCGGTCAGTCGGTCGATCAGGTTTCCAACGGCCCCACCCGCCAGCAGGGCGATCGCCAACAGCGTCGAGGCACGGTGAACGCGGCGAGCCATCACGGCCAGCACGCCGATGATGACGACAGTGAAGATCGTCAGAATCCATGTCTTGCCGGCAGCGAAGGAGAACGCCGCACCCGAATTGTGCACGAGGGACAGCGACAGCCACTGCCCGAGGAGCGGGCGCGGCCCCTGGCCATCGAGGGCGCTGCGCGCCCACATCTTTGACGTTTGATCGGTGGCAATAGCGCCAACGAACACGAGGCCCGCATACATCCACGTCAAGCGGGTGTGGGTCGGGTGGGAGGAGTCAGCCATGGTTCCCTATCTTAAAGACCGGCGGCGGCACACCGCAGGGTGCACCGCCGCCGATCGAAGCGATTGCGTTCAGTTCTCGCCGTTGCCAACCTCGTTGAGGAGGGACTCGAGGTGGCTGCGCAGGTTCGAGCGGTACTCGGACTCGAAGGTACGCAGGCCGTTGATCTTGTTCTCCAGCAGCTCGCGCTCCTGCTCGAGCTGGTTGAGCAGGGAGTCCTTCTGCTTCTGGGCGTCGGCGATGATCGACTCGCGCTCGGCGTTGGCCTCGGCGATGATCTTCGCGCTCTGCTCTTCGCCGTCGCGCACATACTCGTCGTGGACGCGCTGGGCGAGGGCCAGCATGGAGGTGGCGGACTCGGCGTCCTGCGGGCCGGTGAGGGCCGGGGCCGCGG
>NZ_ALIY01000073.1:0-14811 GCF_000283035.1 Actinomyces sp. ICM58 | reverse complement strand
CGGCGGGCTTGGGCGCGCCGTCGGACTTCTTGGCACGAGGCTTGGGCGCGGGGTCGCTCTTGCGCGCACCGGGCTTGGGGGCGCCGGGCTTGGGAGAGTCGGCCTTGGGTGCCGGCTTGGGCGCGGGCGTCTCGGGGGTGTGCGCCGCGGGGGCCGCAGCCTTGGGCGCTGCGGGCTTCTTCACCGCCGGCTTGGCGGCGCCCGGCTTGGGCGCCTTGGGGGCGGCCTTTGCGTCCGCCTTCTTGTTCTTGGGTGCCGCCGCGAACTTCTCGCGCATCTGCCGCACGACGGGCGGCTCGAGCGAGGACGAGGACGACTTGACGAATTCACCTGCTTCCTTCAGGTGACCCATCAGTTCTTTGCTGGTGATTCCGAGCTCTTTGGCGAGCTCGTGGACACGCAACTTTGCCACATTTCTCCATTCCGGAAGCGTCTCCGGTCCGGAGACGCCTTACTGATATTGCTGGCAGCTCATCGCTGGGTACTCATCGGGTGCCCATCAGCTTCCAACCCGCTTCCATTGTCTCGGCGTTGATGGCGCGTGGCCATCACTGGGTAGTGATCAGCTCCTCCACGTCGTCCCACACGCTCTCCGGCAGGTTTCCCGTCCGGAAGGCACGCGCGAGGGCTCGCCTGGCTCGGGCTCGCTGGACGCATCCCTTGTCGGGGTGGATCCACGCTCCTCGGCCTGGAAGAGTTGCCGTTCGGTCGAGGTGAATCGCACCGTCGGGCGAACGCACGATCCGCACGAGGGCGGTTCGGTGCGCGCGAGTACCGCATCCGATGCAGGTGCGCTGGGGCCCGGTGGTGGGCTCAGGCGGCACGGGATACGACACAATCCCCTAGCTTAGTCCAGCTAGGGGATTGCTCGTCTCAGATTCTATGAGCGACTTGTCACGTCGTCGGGGGTGGAGACGCGCGAGGCGGTCGCGTCGTCCCCGGTCTCCGTGTCGGCGTGAATGTCGATGTGGTAGTTCGTCAGGCGCGCGGCGAGACGGGCGTTCTGTCCCTCCTTGCCGATGGCGAGTGAGAGCTGGAAGTCGGGGACGATCGCGGTCGCGGTGCGGTTGTCGACGGAGTGGACGACGACGCGGGTCACTCGCGCCGGGGACAGCGCGTTGGCGACGAAGCGCGCCGGGTCGTCGGAGTAGTCGACAATGTCGATCTTTTCGCCGCCGAGCTCGGCCATGACGGAGCGCACGCGGGCGCCCATGGGGCCGATGCAGGCGCCCTTGGCGTTGATGCCTTCGCGGGTGGCGGCCACGGCGATCTTGGTGCGGTGTCCGGCTTCGCGGGCGATGGCTTTGATCTTGACGAGGCCCTGCTGGATTTCCGGGACCTCGCGCTGGAAGAGGCCGGCCACGAGGTTGGGGTGTGTGCGCGACAGGGTGATGCGAGGACCGCGTTCGGTGCGCTCGACGCCCACGATGTAGGCGCGGATGCGGTCGCCGTGACGGTAGGACTCGCCGGGGACCTTTTCGCCGTCGGGCAGGACGGCCTCGAAGTCGTCGGAGACCTGGACCATGGTGGGGCGGCCGGGGCGCGGGGCCTGGACGGTGCCCGTGATGATCTGGCCTTCGCGGCCGGCGAAGTCGCCGAAGACCCGCTGGTCGTCGGCGTCGCGCAGGCGCTGCATGATGACGGAGCGTGCCGTGGACTGGGCGATGCGCCCGAAGTTCTTGGGCGTGTCGTCGAACTCGCCGATGGGGTTGCCGTCCTCATCCTCGTCCATGGCCATGACGGTGACGCGGCCGGTCTTCTTGTCGATTTCGATGCGGGCCTGGGAGATCGCGCCTGGCAGGTTGTGGTACGCCTTGAGCAGCGCCTCTTCGATGGCGTCGACGAGGGTTTCGAGGCTGACGCCCTTCTCGTTTTCCACCATCCGCAGAGCGGTCATATCGATTTCCATGGTCTCCTACTTCCCCGTTCCAAAGTCGACGCGGGAGCGCGCCTTCCTCATGTCAGAATAGTCAATGGTAGTCGCTTCGCCGTCGACATCGATCGTTGCGCTGGTCTCGCCCGCGTCGATGACGCGCCCGGAGACGTAGCCGCCCGCGCGCAGCTTGACGCGCACGAGGCGTCCGACCTGGCGCTTCCAGTGGCCGACCTTGGTGAGTTCGCGCTCGGCTCCGGGGGTGGAGACTTCCAGCAGGTACTCCCCGTCGATCGGGTCGGCGGCGTCCAGGGCCTTTGACACGGCGCGGGAGACGTCCGCGAGGGTGTCTGAGTCGATGCCGTCGGCACCGATCGGGGCTTCGACGACGACCCGCAGGAGCGGCATCGCGTCGGAGCGAGTGCGGGTCACCGAGTCCAGTTCCAGTCCCGATGCTGCGACCACGGGAGCCAGCAGCTCCTCAAGCGGTCCGTCTGTCGTGGACGTTCCCATATGCGCCTGTCTTTCTTCTCGCCTTCGCGGGTCAGTTACCTATCCTACCCGGGGGTGTGGGATGATGCGGGGGTGCGTTTCGCAAATCTGACTTTGACCACACGTCGTATCCCGGGCGTCCTCGTTGCGGGTGCGGCGGTTCTTGCACTGTCCGCGTGCTCCACGTCCTCGCTGCCGCCCTTGTCGGGTTTCGCGGCGGTGCGCGACCAGGCGGCCCGCACGGAGGCTGCTGCCTCGCAGCGGGCGACTCAGCTTGCCGAGGCCGCGACGGGCTGTGCGCCGTGCTCCAGCGCCCTGCGTTCCCTCGCCTCCGCGTCGGACGCGCGTCTCGAGGCCCTCGGCGGCCTGTGGGATCCGTGGGGCGGGGCCACTCCCGAGGGCGAGAGCGCGCCGGCACCCGTCTCGGCGGCCCCGACCGATGTGTCTGCCTTCATCTCGTGGTTGGCACGCACGGCGACGCGCGACCTTGAGATCGCCGCCGACCCGACTCGCGCCGATACCGAGGAGGCGCGAACGCTGTCCGCCTCCGCGCTGGGCCGCTACGCGAGCGCCGTTACGCTGGCGAACGCCTACGGCATCAACCTGGACGCGGGAGAGGAAGAGGCCGCGGCCATCAATGACCGCGTGAATACGGCGTCTCGCCAGGGTACGCAGACCTGGGCGATCGACCTGTTCGACGAGCCCACGATCTCCTCTACCTTCGCTCCTTCCGGCAAGGATCTGGCCTCCTCGGAGGAGCTTTCCGAGGCCGTAGCCATGTGGGATTGCACGGCGTCGACGCTCCCGAAGGCCCAGGTGGCCGCGGGAACCCTCACCGATGCCTACGACGTGTCGGGCCAGCTTCTCACCCGCGCGCAGGTCGCGCTGCGGGCGGGCGCGACCGACACCCGCACGCCGCGCTGCGAGCTACCCGCGACGGACGCCGCGACCCTCGCTTCCAACCTGCTGGCGGTCGACGCGGCGATGATCTCCTCCGACTCCGCGTCGGTGCGCGCCGCGGGCGCCAGCGCCGCGCTGGCGGACATTGAGCAGTGGGCTCCTCGCACGTCTCTGCCCGCCCTCATCGCGGTGCGCTGAGGAACCCGTCCACCGCGGCGGACGCGCGCCGCCTCGCGGACCGACCAGAGCAAGCGGACCGACGAGAGCAAACAGGGCCGCTCCCCCACCGGGGAGCGGCCCTGTTTGCGTCTGGAGGCGTCAGAGACGGGCGGCGATGTCGTCGCCGATCTGTGAGGTCGAGCGCACGAGCGGGTTGCCGTTCGCCGTGGCCTGGGCACGCGCGCCCATGTCGGCGTCGATCGCTGCGCGTACACGGCTGGCCTCGTCGGCGTAGCCCATGAAGTCGAGCATGAGCGCCACGGAAGAAATCGTCGCGGTGGGGTCGGCCTTGCCCTGGCCCGCAATGTCGGGGGCGGAGCCGTGCACGGGTTCGAACATGGAGGGGTACTCGCGCGAGGGGTTGAGGTTGCCCGACGCGCTCAGGCCGATGCCGCCGGTGACGGCTCCGGCCTCGTCGGTGAGGATGTCGCCGAACAGGTTGTCGGTGACGATGACGTCGAAGCGCGCAGGGTCGGTGACCATGTAGATGGTGGCGGCGTCGATGTGGCAGTAGTCGACGGCCACATCCGGGTACTCCTCCCCCACCTCGTCGACGATGCGGCGCCACATGTGGCCGGCATTGACCAGCACGTTGTGCTTGTGGACCAGGGTGAGGTGCTTCTTGCGCGAGGCTGCGGCTTCGAAGGCGTAGCGCACGACCCGTTCGACTCCGTAGGCGGTGTTGACGCTGACCTCGGTGGCGATCTCGTGCGGTGTTCCCACGCGCACGGCGCCGCCGTTGCCGCAGTACAGGCCCTCGGTCCCCTCGCGCACGACGACGAAGTCAATGTCGCCGGGGTTGGCCAGGGGGCTGGGCACGCCCTCGTAGTATTTGGAGGGTCGCAGGTTCACGTAGTGGTCGAGGGCGAATCGCAGCTTGAGGAGCAGCCCGCGCTCGAGGACGCCGGAGGGGACGGAGGGATCGCCGACCGCGCCGAGGAGGATGACGTCGTGGCGCTTGATCGCCTCGAGGTCCTCGTCGGTCAGGGTGTCGCCGGTGGCGTGCCAGCGCGCCGCCCCCAGGTCGAAGTGGGTCGTGGAGTAGTCGATGCCTCGGTCGGTCAGGACGCGGTCAAGAACCTTGAGGCCCTCGGGGACGATTTCCTTGCCGATGCCGTCGCCGGGGATTACTGCGATGTTCAGTGTCATGACTCCATCTTCCCCCGACCGCGCGCGCCGGGTCGCTGTCGTTCCAACCCGTGGTCCGTTTGCGCCGTGACGTGCCCCATAGACGAGGCCGAGGCCGGGAGGGCGCCACGCTCCCCCCAGCCTCGGCCGATGCACGGTGTCGGATCAGACCCACGCGCCCGACGACGCGAAGTAGTACCAGCGTCCGGCGATACTCTGCCAGCCGGTGACCATCTGGCCGTCGGTACCAAAGTAGTACCAGGTGTAGCCGATCTGCTGCCAGCCGGTGAGCATAGCGCCGGAGGGTGCCAGGTAGTACCAGGCCCCCACGTTCTGCCAGCCGGTGAGCATGGCTCCGGAGGTCGAGAAAAGGTACCAGTCGGAGCCGATCTGAGCCCACCCGGTCGCCATCGTTCCCGTGGCGGGGTCGAGGTAGTACCAGGTGGGGCCCGAGGCGAGCCAGCCGCTCACGCGGGCGCCGTAGGCGTTGTAGTAACTCCAGGCGCCATCGACCTTGTCCCAGCCGGTGACCATGTAGCCGTCGGCACCGAAGCGGTAGGTGGCATCCCCGATGGTGATGGTCTGGTTGGCCGCGTAGCTGGAGTCTTCCAGCTGCCACTTCCAGCCCGTGCCGGTGTTGACCCAGTGCGCGGGGGTGACCGCGGGGGCGGGCTCAGGGGTGGGCTGCGGCTCGGGAGTCGGCTCAGGGGTGGGCTGCGGCTCGGGAGTCGGGTCCGGGGTGGGCTGCGGCTCGGGAGCGGGCTCCTCGCCAGGGTCGGTCAGGCCGAGGTAGGCGGCGTCCAGGCGCATGAACTCGATGTTCTTGTAGCCGCCGGACTCATACAGCAGGCCCCAGGTGCCATCCCCGAGGGGGTGCAGCGTCGAGTAGGCCATCTCGCCGCTCTCGAAGACCTTGCCGTCGTTCCAGGTGAAGCCGTCGTCGTAGGAAACGCGGATGGTGCCGTTGGCGCGGGCACTGGAGGAGTCGGCGTTGGAGAAGAGCAGGATGCGGGCGCGCGCGGAGCCCTCGGGGGCATCCGGGTAGGCGCGGACGATGGAGGCGTTGTTACGCGGGTCGGTCAGGTCCCAGTTGTGGCGGAAGGGACCCCACGTCTGGCCGCCGTCGTAGGAGATGGCTTCGAGGCGCTGGCCCGCGGTGCCCTGCGTGCGCGAGTTGAGCAGGAGGCGTCCGTCGGAGAGCTCGACAACCTTGTTTTCGTCCGCGCTGCCCTCGGTGGGGACGCCGGGCTTCCAGGTCGCACCGTGGTCGTCGGAGTAGACGGAGACGGCCATGAGGGAGGTGGAGCCAGAGTTGGCGACGGCGTACTGCTGGATGAGGCGCCCGGCGTGGGCGCCGTAGCGCAGCTGGATGCCCTCGCCGGAGGAGGCGAAGCGAGTGAACCACTCGCCGGTGTGTCCGTCGGTGACCTGGTCGGTGATCGTGCGGGGGTTGACCCAGGTTTCGCCGTTGTCGTGGGATTCGACGACGTGGGCGTGCAGGATGTTGCGCGCGGCGGGGTCGGTGCCCAGCTGCGACTGGAAGAGGCCCGCGTCGTAGGACTTCACGGAGAACAGGAAGATGGTCCCAGTGGTGCGGTCGACGACGAAGGAGGGGTCGGAGTAGCCGACCTTCGCCGCGCCGGGTGTGCCGGCGAGGGCGGTCAGAATCGGGGTCCAGGACTTGCCGCCGTCCTTGGAGAGGCGGTAGACGATGGAGTTGGCCTGGGGAGCGTCCTGGCAGGTGTCGGGGCGACCGTCCCACGCGGCGATGATCCAGCCGTTGGTGGCGGTGGTCAGCGCGGGGATGCGGTGGCAGCTGAAGCCGGCGAGGCCGGGGGACGCGAGGCGGACCTTGTCTCCGATGGCGTAGTCGGTCGGGGTTTGAAGCGGGTCGGGCGCGGCCGGGCGCACGCCCGCGGCGACGGTGATGGCGTCGGCGGCGGAGACGATGTTACCGGCGATGACGTCGGTGCCGTTGCGGTCGCGCGTCGCCGCCCAGGTCGCGGAGGGAGTGAAGGAACCGGCCGCGACATCTTCGGCGGTCACGGTGTGCGTGGCGCTCGTGCAGGACTTCGTGGTGTGCGCGGCGAGGTTGTGCCAGCGGCAGTTGGGGGCGCCGGTCGTGAGGACGCCGGACAGGTTGGAGTCGACCGGGAAGACGGTGAGCGCGCTGTCCGTGTTGTTGGTGTAGGTGAAGGTCACGGTCACGACGTCGCCGACGTAGAGGGTGTCCCCGCCGTCGTCGGTGCGCGTGGCGGTGACGGTGATGGGGGCCGAGCCTTCGTCGGTTGCCGAGGCCGTGGCGACGGCTGCGTCGCCGGTGTCACTGGAGGGAGCGGCCAGGGAGGGAGACGCGAGGGTCGCGCACAGTAGCGCGGCTCCCGTGGCTGCCGCGAGGGCTCGCCCGTAGTGGCGGAGGGTCATCGTTGGTCCTTCCGGGGAGGGGTGTCAATGCGCGGCGGTTGAGTCGGAACTCACCCGCCGCAAGATTCATCATACAAATTTAGATGCTGACAAACCACTTATACGAGAAACATCGCCCCACCTGTCGAGCCAATTTACTCGGAAACCATGCCGATGAGGGCCCTCGTGCCACTCCATCACCCCCTGGCCCTCCCCTCGAAAACCAACCGATGGTAAGCCTCCTCGAGGCGAGCCACGCAGGCGCGAATGTCATACCGCTCACCGACACACCGATATCGGCGCGCCTCGCACTGCCGTCCAACAGGCCCTCGATCGATCCAGACGTCAATCGCGCGGGCGAGCGCACGAGCATCCCCGACCTCGAACACACTGTCCTCACTGAGGGCGAATTGACTGGTCGCCGTCAGCGGCCCCCGAGCGATGATGGGCATGACGCCATGGCGGAGCACCTCCAGGGCGCTGAGCCCCTCAACCTCGATGCGCGCCGCATGCACATACAGGTCACAGCTCGACGCTTCGCGCGCGAGCTCGTCCGCATTCATAAAGGCAAAACGGACCGGATGAGCGATCACCCCGCGCCGCAGGAGACGCCGAGCCGAGGCGCGCAGGGAACGCTCGGTCGGACCGCGTCCGGCGAAAGACAGCTGGATCGAGCGCGCGTGAGCGCTATGACGCAAGGCCCGCAAGATCGTTGCCTGGTCTTTTTCACGCGAGAACCTGCCAACCACGAGGATACGAACGACAGACGACTCCCCCACCTCGTGCCCACCACCACTCATCTCCTCGCCGAGAGGCACGCCGTTCGACAGGAGCAGCAGTGGCGCTCGCACACACAGCTTCAACACTCGTTCATACACGGAGCGCGAGGGACACTGAACGAGGTCACTGCGATTGAAGATCGCGCGCTTCCACAGCTCAAGGATCACCCGATTCAGAAGGGCGCATCTATCGAGATACACGGACGCCGTCAGGTTTTCCGGATGAATATGATAGGTCGCCAGAGCTGGCACACCACGAGCGCGCGCACGCCGAGCAACGACAGCCTGCAGCATAAACGGCTCCTCGAGATGAACGACGTCCGCCCAGGCGAGCGCACGCTCTATCTCGCGGCGCTTCGCGCGAGCGAAGGCGTAGCCCTGTGAGGCGATGAGCGGATCAACGAGGGGGATGCGCAGGGGCGGCAGCACATACTCGGGCATTCCAACACCGCAGTCGTCACCATCGCGGGGCAGCGCCGAGAGGACGCGCACGTGATGCCCATGCTCACGCAGAAGTGCGATCGTCCGCCGCGCGGAGGCGGCCAAGCCATTCCCATGCGTGTACAGATCGTTGATGACGAAGAGGATTTTCAGCGGCTGCTCCATCGTCCCTCCCGAGCGATCACACCACCATTCTATGCCAACCTACTGGTCAGCGCGAAGCCTTTCAACGCATCACCACAACACGCCCGCATGTAAGCAATCACCATCAGTTGCCCACTACGTAGTTACTGATAAACTTCGTTTGTCACTATATATCCCATAGGAAGAGAATGATGCGCCCCTCCCGTCGAACCCTGACGCGCGTCGCGTCGGCCGCCGTCGCTTCCCTCGTGATCGTTGCACCGATCTCCACCGTTTCCAATGCGGACGCCCTCTCCCCCGCTTCCCTTCCGTGGACGAACGGCTCCGACGAAGCGGCGGCAAACTAACCCTCGCGGGAACACAGTCGAACGTAACCCGCGCCTGTCAGCACAAAAGAGCCCCGACCTCGTCCCATATGCGTGGGAACGAGGCCGGGGCTTGGTCTATCCGAGAAGGACAGTGAGATCAGCGCGCGGCGCTGCCCTCGGTGTAGTCCTCGTCGGAGTCGGTCCAGCCGAAGGCCTTGCGCAGCTTCTGGCCGGTCTTCTCGATCGGATGAGCCTCTTCCTCGGCGCGCAGCGCCTTGAACTCGAGAGCGCCGTTATCCTGGTCCGCAATGAACTTGCGGGCGAAGGTGCCGTCCTGAATGTCGGCCAGGACAGCCTTCATGGCCTCCTTGGAGGACTCGCCAATGACGCGCGGGCCGGAGACGTAGTCGCCGTACTCGGCGGTGTCGGAGCAGGACCAACGCTGCTTCGTGATGCCGCCCTCGTTGATGAGGTCGACGATCTGCTTCATCTCGTGGCAGACCTCGAAGTAGGCGATCTCAGGCTGGTAACCAGCCTCAACCAGGGTTTCAAAGCCGGCCTGGATCAGGTGGGAGACGCCTCCGCACAGGACGGCCTGCTCGCCGAACAGGTCGGTCTCGGTCTCTTCGGTGAAAGTCGTCTTGATGACGCCGGCGCGGGTGCCGCCGATGCCCTTCGCATAGGACAGAGCCAGCTCCCAGGCCTTGCCGGAGGCGTCCACCTCGACGGCGACGACGTCCGGGGTGCCCTTGCCCTGCACGTAGGTCTCGCGGACCTTGTGGCCCGGGCCCTTGGGGGCGACCATGATGACGTCATGGCCGGCGGGGACCTCAATGTAGCCGTAGCGGATGTTGAAGCCGTGCGCGAAGAGGAGGGCGGCGCCTTCCTTCAGGTTGGGGGCAATCTGCTCGGCGTAGACGTAGCGCTGGACCTGATCGGGCAGCAGCACGGAGACGACGTCGCCCTCGGCGACGGCCTCGGCCACGTCCTTGACCTCCAGGCCGGCGGCCTCAGCCTTGGCCCAGGAGGACGAACCGGGGCGCAGGCCAACGACCACGTCAACTCCGGAATCCTTCAGGTTCAGCGCGTGCGCGTGACCCTGCGAACCGTAACCGATGATGGCGACCTTCTTGGACTGGATCAGCGACAGGTCTGCGCCGTCGTCGTAGATGATTTCTGCCATTTTCATTTCTCCTTCAGTTGATCCGTGATCGAGCGCGACCCGCGGCCGATGGCCACGGCGCCCGACTGGACGAGTTCGGTGACGCCGTAGGGCTCCAGGGCCCGCAGCAGCGCCTCCAGCTTGGGTAGGGAGCCAATCGATTCGATGACGACCGACTCGGGTTGAACGTCGACGACGTGCGCGCGGAAAAGATCCACGATCTGCAGGACCGAGGTGCGACGGGTTTCGTCGGCCTGGACCTTCATGAGCAGCAGGCGCCGTTCGACGGAGTCTTCGGGTTCGAGCTCGACGACCTTGAGGACGTTGATGAGCTTGTTGAGTTGCTTCACGACCTGCTCGATGGGCGCGGAGTCTGCGTCCACGATGATGGTCATGCGGGAGATCTCGGGGTGCTCGGTCTCCCCCACGGTCAGCGACTTGATGTTAAAGGCGCGGCGGGCGAAAAGCGCGGCGACGCGGGTGAGCACGCCGGGCTTGTTTTCGACCAACACGGCCAGAGTGTGACGATTCGTCATCAGTCTTCCACCTCCCAGTCGGGCGCCATGCCCTTGGCGTAACGAATTTCATCGTTGGAGACGCCCGCGGCGACCATCGGCCAGACCATCGAGTCCTTGGACACGCGGAAGTCAATGAGGACGGGACGGTCGTTGATCGACATGGCCCAGTCGATGGCCTCGTCCACCTCGTCGATGGAGCGCACCGTGCGCGCGGCCATCCCGTAGGCCTGCGCCAGCATCTCGAAGTTGGGGATCTGCTCTCCCTCGACGGGGTTGAGCGTCGTGTTCGAGTAGCGCTTGCCGAAGAACAGTGACTGCCACTGGCGAACCATGCCCAGCACCGAGTTGTTAATGAGGGCGACCTTGATCGGGATGTTGTTGATCGTGCAGGTGGCCAGCTCCTGGTTGGTCATCTGGAAGGAGCCGTCGCCGTCGATCGCCCACACGACCTTGTCGGGGACGCCGACCTGCGCGCCCATGGCCGAGGGGATGCAGTAGCCCATCGTGCCCGAGCCGCACGAGGAGATGAAGCTGCGCGGGTTGTCCAGCGTGATGAACTGCGATGCCCACATCTGGTGCTGCCCCACACCCGTCACGTAGACGGCGTCGGGGCCGACCTTGTCGGAGAGCTTCTTGATGACTTCCTGGGGCGCCATCATGCCGTCGTCGGGTTCTGCCCACCCGATCGGATACTTGGTGCGCAGTCGGTCCAGGTAGCGCCACCATCCGGAGATGTCGGCCTTTCCGTCGGACGAGGCCTGGGCGATCTCGTCGGTCAGGATCGGCAGGGCGGTCTTCAGATCCGCGACGATCGGGATGTCGGCGTGGCGGTTCTTAGAGATCTCCGCGGCGTCGATGTCGATGTGGACGACGGTCGCTCGCGGCGCGAAGGAGTCGAGGCGGCCGGTCACGCGGTCGTCGAATCGGGCTCCGAGGGCGACGATCAGGTCCGCGCGCTGCAGGGCGCCGACGGCGGCAACGGTGCCGTGCATACCGGGCATGCCCAGGTTGTGGCGATCGGAGTCGGGGAAGGCACCGCGCGCCGTCAGGGTGGTGACCACGGGGGCGTTGGTGGCCTCGACCAGGGCGGACAGGGCCTCGGTCGCGCCGCCGCGGATCACGCCGCCACCGACGTAGAGGACGGGGGCCTGAGCGTCCACGATCGCGCGGGCCGCGGCTCGCACCTGCTTCATGTTCGGGCGGTCGGCCACCTTGTAGCCGGGCAGGTCCAGGGTCGGGGGCCAGGAGAAGTCCATCTCCGAGACCTGGGCGGACTTGGTGATATCCACGAGGACCGGGCCGGGTCGACCCGTGCCGGCCAGGTGGAAGGCCTCGGCGAGGCGCACGGGGATGTCCTGCGGATCCGTCACCAGGAAGGAGTGCTTCGTGATGGGCATCGATGCACCCACGACGTCGGCTTCCTGGAAGGCGTCGGTGCCGATCAGGGAGGCGCCGACCTGGCCGGAGATGACGACGATCGGCACGGAGTCCATGCAGGCGTCACCCAGGGCAGTCAGCACGTTCGTCGCGCCGGGGCCCGAGGTGACGAGCGCGCAGCCAACCTTGCCGGTAGCAAGCGCATACCCCTCGGCAGCGTGGCCCGCACCCTGCTCGTGTCGAACCAAAATGTGACGTATTGCCGTCGACGCCATCAGCGGGTCGTAGGTCGGCAGAATTGCTCCACCGGGCATGCCGAACACGTCGGTCACGCCCAGGGCCTCGAGGCTCGCCACGATAGCCTCGGCTCCAGTCATACGGGTGGTGGTGCTCGTGTCGCTCACCAGTCGTCCTCTCAATCGTTGGGACCGTCTCAAAGAAAAAACCCCGTCAAGTCCGGCCAAACAGCGCGGATGCGGGGAAAAGGCGTGCGATCCATCCTCTCGTTACGCGGCAGGCATCGCACGCCCAGGTACGATGACCAGGGCGAGGATTCCAATCTCACGAACGTTGAGCATGTCAATACCGTAACTCGCCTGCGCGAGGCGCTCCAGACCATCTCATTGTGCGGACCATTAGGCCCCTCACGCCATCTAGGACGATGGCCTGAGATACACAACACTAGAAGCTGGTTTAATTGACTCATAGCACACATCGACAATTCACTACACGGAGATTTCATCGTGGAAACGATCTTTGGGGTACTGGAAGAGCAGCCCGTGCTGTTCCTGTTCCTCCTCATCGGCATCGGCATGGCCTTCGGTAAGGTCAAGATCAAGGGCATCGGCTTGGGAGCCGCTGCCGTCCTCTTTTTCGCCATCGTCATGGCGGCCTGGGCACAGTCCTACAACATCGAATTGCGTGTCACCCCGCAGCTGGGAACGCTCGGCCTGACGCTCTTTACCTTCGCGATCGGCATTAACTCCGGTGCGTCCTTCTTCCATAACCTCAAGACCGCGGTCGGTCCGATCCTGACGATGGTGGCCTTCTACGGCATCGCAGCCACGCTCGGCCTGTACGTCGGCAAGGCCCTGGGCATGGATGTGCCCCTCATCGCCGGTACCTTCGCCGGAGCCGTCACGAACACCCCGGCGCTCGCCGCGGCCGGCGAGGCCAGCGGCGACCCCGCCCGAGCGACCGTCGGGTATTCCATCGCCTACCTCTTCGGCGTCATCGGCATGCTCGCCGCCTCGATGGCCGCCCTGCACTACGGCCGCAACGACAAGGACGCGCCCTCTCCCCTGTCGAACCGCACGATCCGCGTCGAGCGCGACGACCACCCCTTCGTCGGTGACATCTACGAAAAGCTCGGCGAGAAGGTCTCCTTCTCTCGTCTGCGCCGTGGCGAGACCGGCCCCATCACGCGCCCCCAGATGTCCGACACGCTCGACCCCGGCGACCTCGTGACCGTCGTCGGCCCCCGCGAGCTCGTTGCACGCGCGGCCAGCGAGCTTGGTCATGCCTCCTCGCACTCTCTCATGCAGGATCGCACCTACCTAGACTTCCGCCGCATGACGATCTCCAACCCCAAGGTCTCCGGCCGAACGGTGGCCTCCCTGGGTCTGGCCAAGCAGTTCTCCGCGACGATCTCCCGCGTGCGCCGCGGCGACGTCGACATGGTCGCCGAGCCCGGCCTCGTCCTCCAGGAGGGTGACCGCGTGCGCGTCGTCGCCCCCACCTCGAAGATGGCTGAGATCACCAAGTTCTTCGGTGACTCCTCGCACGGCCTCACCGACCTCAACCCGATCGCCCTGGGCCTGGGCATGGCGCTGGGCATCGCGATCGGCGAGCTGCCCATCCTGACCCCCTCCGGCGAGTACTTCTCGATCGGTTCCGCCGCTGGCACGCTCATCGTGGGTCTCATCTTCGGCCGCGTGGGTCGTATCGGCCCCATCGCGACGGCGCTGCCCTTCACCACCTGCCAGGTCATGTCCGAACTCGGCCTGCTCATCTTCCTGGCGCAGGCGGGCGCGAAGGCCGGCGGCCAGATCCTCGAGGCCTTCACGTCGGGCGCGTGGGTCAACATCTTCCTCCTCGGCATCATCATCACGTCAACCATGGCGATCGGCCTGTACGTCACCATGCGGTGGGTCTTCAAGATGGGCGGCACGAAGCTCGCGGGCCTCCTCGGCGGCGCTCAGACCCAGCCCGCGGTCCTCGCGTTCGCAAACGGCCGCACGAATGCCGATCCTCGCGTCGCCCTCGGCTACGCCCTGGTGTATCCCGTCGCCATGGTTGGTAAGATCGTCGTTGCACAGGTGCTCGGCGGCATGTAACCAAACGTTGGCTGCGGGGTGACCTCCACACCACCCAAACACCTCGTGGCCGTGCCAGTGGGCGGGGTCCCCCATCCTCCCCCGCCCACGCGAATGGGGCCGACCCGCGAGGGTCGGCCCCATTCGTCTGCCCGACAGCGTGTACGACTGGTGGCACGGTCGGCAAGCGGGATGACAGGACAAAACGTGTTGGTTGTGTGGCGACTTTCGGCTTGCCGGCACGGGAAAGTCGGTCTTGAAGACGATTGCTTCATCGGGGGCGTCAATGCCCCCACGTGCCTGATGTGCGGGCGAACGCGTGGGCCCGATGAGATGCGCGTGGGCAGCCCCGCCCAGACACGGAATAGCGGGTTTACGGGCTCTTCGCATTGTGGGGTGTGGGGGTGGTGGTCGAAGCGTGCCGGGGGTCGTGGACAGTGTCGTGGGACGACGACCGAACACAGGAGTTCACCTTGGGTGCCTCATCAACCAAAACTCGCATGCAATTCGGGTACCCGAACTTTCTGCAGCGCCCGAAAACGTTGCAATTCCAACGGTGCGATTTCAACGTTTGAAATACGTGTGGGGGAATTGCATGCGACATTTCTGAGGAACCACAAGATGAGACGCCACAAAGGCACCACGAAGTGCCCCAAGCAGAAGA
The DNA here is from genome assembly GCF_000283035.1 of Actinomyces sp. ICM58. Taxonomy (NCBI): domain Bacteria; kingdom Bacillati; phylum Actinomycetota; class Actinomycetes; order Actinomycetales; family Actinomycetaceae; genus Actinomyces; species Actinomyces sp. ICM58. The sequence continues at coordinate 88 of NZ_ALIY01000073.1, read as the reverse complement.
CAACGCAAGCCCAGAAGACCCCCACAACCCCGACAGCCGCCACAACCGCCACAAGCACGGGGGCACTGCACCCGTTATGTGGCGGTGC
>NZ_ALIY01000072.1:0-3158 GCF_000283035.1 Actinomyces sp. ICM58 | reverse complement strand
CCGGGTTGCCCGAGGCCTGGGCGGGCACGGACGCGGTGGCGGGCTCGAGCGCGGGTGCGGTCGGGGCGGCCGCGGGCGTGGGGCCGTTCGTGGTACAGCCCGCGCAGGCAAAAGCGACAGTCGCCACAAGTGCGGTGCTAGCGCTTACAATTGGCCCCATAGACGTGCGATGCATGGATGTCCCTTCGTGGTTACCTCGGTAGCTACAGTACCCGTCCATGCGCCGACTCAACCAACCGGACCCCCGAGTTTCGGGGCTGACATGGAAGGCTCGAACATGGAGTTTGACGTCACCATCGAGATTCCCAAGGGGAATCGGAACAAGTACGAGATCGATCACGAGACGGGTCGCATCCGCCTGGACCGCATGCTCTTCACCTCGACGCGCTACCCGGACGACTATGGGTTCATTGACGACACCCTGGGCGAGGACGGGGATCCGCTGGACGCCTTGGTCCTCCTTGAGGAGCCCACCTTCCCCGGTTGCGTGATCCGCTGCCGCGCGCTCGGCATGTTCCGTATGCGCGACGAGAAGGGCGGCGACGACAAGGTCCTGTGCGTTCCTGCATCGGATCAGCGCGCGTCGTGGCGCACGGAGATCGACGACGTCTCGGAGTTCCACCGCCTGGAAATCCAGCACTTCTTTGAGGTCTACAAGGATCTCGAGCCCGGCAAGAGTGTCGAGGGGGCGCACTGGGTCGGCCGTGAAGAGGCTGAAGCCGAGATTCGCCGCTCCTACGAGCGCCTCAAGGAGCACGAAGGCGAGCACTGAGCCGATACGTGACGGTGGGGCCGCGCAGACTTAGTCTGCGCGGCCCCACCGCGTTGTTGACGCTGCCTGTGTGCCCCGCGCGCGGGGCACACAGGCAGGTAGGCTAGTCGTCTTTCTCGTTCTGCGAGGGCAGACCCCAGTGTTTGTAGACATCCTGACCCTTTTTGAAGAGCTCCTTGTTGTCGTTGAGGTTTCCGATCCATTCTCGCTGTCGCTTCATGGGCAGATCGAAGAGCTCCTCGCGTTTGAGAACCTCGTCGACCCCGGCAACCTGCTCTGAGGTCCCAAAGCGCCGATACCAGGCTCTGACTCCTTCTTTACCCAACGACTCGGCGGCTTCGGACGGAGCATTCATGAGGTCAATTGTCGCCTGGTGCGCCTCTTGAGCTTTACGCGCTGATTCCTTGACCCCTCTCTCGACCGCGTCGTGGACATCATCCGCCAGGTCGTCAAGCTTATCCTTGCCGGCTTTCAGAGCGGCCTGCGGGTCATCCATGAACTCACCCACCTTGTGCTTTCCGGATTTCCACGCATCCTCAATGCCATCGGCGAGGTCGTCAACCTTGTCCTTACCGGCCTTCCACGCATCTTTAGCGCCGTCGGCGAGGTCGTCAACCTTGTCCTTACCGGCCTTCCACGCATCTTCGGCGAGGTCGCCCAGCTTATCCTTCCCGGCCTTCCACGCATCTTTAGCGCCGTCGGCGAGGTCGTCAACCTTGTGCTTACCGGCTTTCCAGGCGTCATGAACCTTATCGGGCAAGTCACCAACATGAGAAAAAAGCTTCTTAAGAGCCGGGCCAAGCTTCTCGAGGATACCGTCCAGCTTCGTGAAAGATTTCAGAGCTTCCTGGAACCCATTGAGGACCTGCTTGCCCTTCGTGGTGATACGAGCAACCCATTTCGACACGGTCGCGGAGATCTGAGCGACGATGGCGGGGGTTGCAATCCCGAGGGTGCCCACGGCTTCCCACACCGACTGAACGAAGGTGCCGATCAGGTCGCCGATGGCCTCGCGGGTGAGGTCGTAGACGATCTTGACCATGGCGGACAGGATATTGAGGCATTGCGCAACGACCTTACATGCGTCACCTAACGACCGGAAAGCCTCGATGACGCTTCCGATCTGAACTTTGTAGGCGCTGAGGGTACGGCAAACCTGGGCGTCGAGCCCCGCCGCGACCGCTGCTTCGAGCTCCGCGGCGGCTTGCGTCCACTGGTCCCCGATGCGTTCCCAGGTGAGGGCAGCGGCCTCCACCTTCTCGGGGTCGCCCGTGAATTGCTGGAGCATGTCCGGCAGCGGGTCGATGTGGGAGATGATCCAGTTGACGGCCCACGACACCGCCGTCTTGATCGGATTCACCGCCATGTCAACCAGGTCAGCGGCGATTCCAATGGTGCTAAGCGTCGCGTCGAGAGCGGACTTCGAAATATAGAGGTCCCGAATATCACTGACAATACCCGCGTCTTTGAGCGGATTCGTCTCGTGGGTTGACTCCGGCTTGGCAATCTCAACGGAAGATACCATCAGTGTTCCCCAATCTGTTGGCCGATCGAGTTGAAACGCTCCTGCAAGGTCTGCTCATTTCGATCGAAGTCATTGGCGGCACCCTTGAGGAGCTCGGCCCCCTTTTGGACACGCTGACCGAATTCGGTGTTACGTTGAGCGAAGATTTCTGACACCGCCGTGTACGCGGGAAGGATCATGGGGGTGAAGACCCCGAAGACGTTGCCGTCCAGCGCGGCCATGTACGCGCTTCCACCCTGCTCGACCACCTGACCGATACCAGTAGCGTCACTCGCGTGAGTCCGCCAGGAGTCAGTCTCAATGTCGATGTCTGCCATCACAGTGTCCTTTCGTCACAACTCACCCAACTTACCAGACCATCAGTTTGCTTTCCAAGCCTCGATGATGGTTCCCGAGTGGGGGTACAGGACGATCCCGATCTCCGCGCCCTCTGAGCGGCACGCCTCTATCACCGTCGCGTAGGGCTGTTCGCCGGCCTCCACCTTGCGATCCATCCAGCTCTTTTCTTCCCTGTATTTCCACGACGAGCCGTCCGAGCTGACCAACTCGAACTCGTACATCACCCTAGCGTTACCTTTGCCGTAGTTCGAAATGCTGTTGTCCACCCGGAAATCACGGCACGTGACGGCCTCGTGGCGCACCGTTCCCGAACGCCAATCCTGGACGTAGGGGGTCAGGTAATACAGCGAGGCGTACCCGACCGCCCACAGGATCGACGTGGCCGCCCCGAGCCCAAGGAGTGGAGCGAGGAGCGACAGCACGCTGCTGCGCCTGCCCGACGACGACGGAACGACGCACCTCCAGGCCACTCGCGCAAGCCACCGCAACGACGCCCAGACAACCGGGAACCAGAACACGAGA
>NZ_ALIY01000071.1:0-22217 GCF_000283035.1 Actinomyces sp. ICM58 | reverse complement strand
CTCCGCGGCGCGCAACGCACCACCCCCATGGGAAGAGGGGCTGCCCGTCGCGGCCACGGCCTCGTTCGTGCCGGAAATGCCGGCGAGCTCGGCGGCCAGGCGCGCGATGCGTTCGCGGCTCATGTCCTTTTCGACGGTCACGGTCTCGCGCGGCTCGATGCGCTGGGCGGGGCGCGCCCACGGCTCGTCGGTGACGATCCAGGAGATGACCTGTTCGCGCAGGTAGGCGCGCAGATCGTTGAGGTTTCCGGAGTTCGCCGCGGACACGAGAATGCGCACGGTCACCGTGTACTCGTCGGAGTCTGTGATCTGCACGGCCCACGTGCGCCCGTCCCACAGGTCTGTGGCGGTCAGGAGCTGCTCGACCTTGGTGCGGATAAGCGTCATGGGCGCGGACCAGTCGAGCTTGAGTTCGACGGTGCCGAGCTGGGCGGCGGCGCGGCGCGTCCAGTTCTCGAAGGGGGTCTGCGTGAAGTAGCGGCAGGGGATGATGAGGCGGCGCTCATCCCAGATGCGCACGACCACGTAGGAGAGCGTGATTTCCTCGACGGAACCGGTCTCGTGCTTGTCGCCGGCGACGACGACGTCACCCACGCGGATCGCGTCCGTGAAGGCGAGCTGCAGGCCGGCGAAGACATTGCCGAGGGTCTGCTGGGCGGCGAGGCCGCCGATGACCGAGAGGACACCGGCGGAGGCTAGGACGGTGGTCATGGCCTGGCGTGCGGCCTCGAAGGTGCCGATGATGGCGATCATGCCGACGACCACGACGATCCCTTGAGTGAGGCGCCGCAGGACCTGCGCTTGGGTTTCGAAGCGGCGCGAGCGGCCCCGGTCGGAGGCCTGGCGGGCCTTGGCGGCGTCTTCGAAGACCCAGGCGGCGGCGTACCCCATCCAGGTCAGGCACGCGAGACCTGCGATGAGGAGGATGTGCATGAGGAACGTCGTCACCGACGAGCCGTTCCAGTCCGACAGGTTCGGGTTGACCAGTGCGATGCCCAGGCCCACCCAGGCACCCCACGTCGCGAGGGTCAAGTGCAAGGGGCGTCGCACGCGGGCCAGGATCGACGAGGCCGTGGCGGACTTCGCGAGCGCCTTGCGGGCGAGGACGGCGAAGACGACCGACACGACAACACCCACGAAGGCGCCGATGATGGGGCCGAGGATCAGGAGGGTGAAATCGATAGTGGTGGCCACGGCGGCCTCGGCGCCGGATTGCGGGTCGGCGGCGACGCGCGAGAGCGCGTCCGAGGCTTGGGCGAGTGCGCCGAGTACGGGTGTCGTAGTCATGCATCAAGGGTAGGCCGCCTTGCTGATGAAATCCTGTGAATTCCGCACAATTGCAACATTTTCTGGTAACGTGTGCGGGGTCACCCTCTTTTGTTTTGACGCGGCGCGCGACTTCTGCCTAAACTATCTCCCGTCTTCGGACGCCAGTTCGACGGCCAAGCAGGCCCCCATCGTCTAGCGGCCTAGGACACCGCCCTTTCACGGCGGCGACACGGGTTCGAATCCCGTTGGGGGTACCACCGGTCGCAATTGTGATTGGAATAATTCAATAGGTCTTACCTGTTGTAAGGCCCCGTAGCGCAGTTGGTTAGCGCGCCGCCCTGTCACGGCGGAGGTCGCGGGTTCAAGTCCCGTCGGGGTCGCCGACCAGACCATATCGGTTCAGGTCTTGGCTCTGTAGCTCAGTTGGTAGAGCGTTCGACTGAAAATCGAAAGGTCACCGGATCGACGCCGGTCGGAGCCACCAGCAATCCCCGAAGCATTCGCTTCGGGGATTTTGTTGTGCTTGTCGGCTACTGCGCGCCTTCCACTGCCTGTGGCATAGTTGCAACTGCCCAACCAATGCGGCAGCGCGGACAACATCGGCGCGCACGGCAACATCTAGAGCAGCTCCCTCTCATGTGCACACCCCCTCTTCTGCGCACGTTAACCCGCCATTCCGCACGTTAACCCGCTAATGCGAGCCTGGGCAGCCTCGCCCACACTCCAAATAGCGGGTTAGCACTCGCAATAGCGGGCCCACCTGCGAACAAAACCCATGCCAGAACACCGCTACACCCAAAACGCAGACCACTTCGCCCATAACAGTCCGTTTTCAGCGTTTTTCACCAAGGTGGTCTGCGTTTTGGGCGCCGCGCCACCTCAAGTCGCGGCGTCACTGCCATCAATCAGGGGGAATTGCACCATTAGGGGCACGACACGCCGGCGACACGCCGTGGCGGTGCGTCTAGTGGTGCAAAACCCCCTCAATGCCGATGCATCAAGCGATCCTTGCGCGCAGGCCGTGGGACCCACGCACCACAGCGCCCAGCCCAGACAAATGTCGCACGCCATTTCGGACTGCTATTTTGAGCACACCCAAAAACGTTGCAATGCCCAGGGCAAAGCAGGTCCTATGAGCTTTATCGCTCAGACAACTCGAGGAACGCGAACGCGAACGCGCAGAGCTCGTGATCGCCGGGAGAGTGAGGCGGAGACCGGCGGCGCGCGGTCGCGTGGGCGCGTCCGTTTACACAGAACGTTTCAACAGAGAGCAATACTCAGAAGAAACAGTGACTAGCGTAACAGGCAACGAGTTATCGCGGGCACGTTCGGATGATCGTTTTTCGACGTATTCTCACTTCGCTTTTCGCGCGGCCACTAGGGTCCGCCCGAGCTGCAACGAAAGGACTTCTAGCCTTCGTCGGAGTCATCCGCGATGCGCTAGGGCACGAGGATGAATTGTTCCTCGTCCCAGTCGTCGTCGTGAATGTAGGCGCCATCGAGGCGGTCGACCATCGCGGAGGCACGATCAAGCCTCTCTACGGCCTCGAGGATTTCGAGGGCGATGCGGGTGCGGTCGTGCGCGTCGGCGTGGCGCCGCGCATCGACGGTGAGGATGACGTGCGGGAGCGTCGTGGAGAGCGCGAAGGGGTTGACCCAGACTTCCCAGTTGTCGTTCCAGGGGCCGACGTGGAGGATCGGGGTGACGGTCTTCCATGTGGCACTGCCGTCTGTGGCAGCGAATTCGAAGGTGATGTCGCGGATGCGGGCGGTCCACTCTGCGATGCACAGCTCGCAGGTACCCGAGGTCACGTCACGGCGATACTCGCTGCCCACGTGCGCGATGCGGGCGCGGAACCGCGTCTTCGCTGTCTCGCCCACTCCCTGCTTCGTCGCCTGTACCGTGTCCGCCTCACCGTGCATCACCGTCGGCTCACCAGAGCCCAATTGCGCCACCGTTGCCGCGTCCATTATTTCATTCTCTCCTTTATCCGATTGCGGATAGCCGAGCAGAATACGACAGGAAGGGGGAGCGCAAGGGTCGTTATCTTCTATTCCGGTGGGTATGCGCGCCAACGGCGCACCGGAGAACCCCGCGGTTGCGGGGAATACGTGTACCACAGGGACTGATGTTTGATCCCCAGTGGTTCATCCCCACGCGGGCGGGGAGAACGTCACGCGCGGGGCCACCGCCGGCCAGCCACCGGGCTCATCCCCGCGCGGGCGGGGAAAACGCAGCGCAACTGCGCTGCACAGTGACGCTGACCGGCTCATCCCCGCGCGGGCGGGGAAAACGTAATGCTCATGGTATTTGCGGCCGTGTGTCCGGGCTCATCCCCGCGCGGGCGGGGAAAACACACCCTCCCCGACGGCGTCCTGCGCTGTCACCGGCTCATCCCCGCGTAGGCGGGGAAAACGCGCGCAAGCGGGTGGAGTTGCTCAGCGTGATGGGCTCATCCCCGCGTAGGCGGGGAAAACCTCGCCCACGTGCAACGCTACACCGACAACCTGGGCTCATCCCCGCGTAGGCGGGGAAAACCTGTGGGAGACCCTGCCCAACGGTGGGCGTCGGGGCTCATCCCCGCGTAGGCGGGGAAAACGATTGGACGGACCCGAACATGCCCTTGATTCCGGGCTCATCCCCGCGCGGGCGGGGAAAACTCCACGCCTGCGTCGTCGATGACGGCGCCGGGCGGCTCATCCCCGCGTAGGCGGGGAAAACGCGCGCAAGCGGGTGGAGTTGCTCAGCGTGATGGGCTCATCCCCGCGTAGGCGGAGAAAACGCGAAGGCGAAGCGGATTTTGTCCGACGCACTCGGCTCATCCCCGCGTAGGCGGGGAAAACGTGGCGCTCGCGGAGGGTGTGGGCCCGGCGATGGGCTCATCCCCGCGCGGGCGGGGAAAACTTCACACTGTTCCAGATGCTCTCCACGCTCGACGGCTCATCCCCGCGCGGGCGGGAAAAACGCGTGTGCGAGTGCCCACGTAGTGAGGGCGGGGGGCTCATCCCCGCGTAGGCGGAGAAAACACGGCTTTGGCCTTGATGCGGTAATGGTTCGCGGGCTCATCCCCGCGTAGGCGGGGAAAACGGGCACCAGCACACGAGATCGAGGCCCCATAGGGGCTCATCCCCGCGTAGGCGGGGAAAACATGAGCGGGCCCGCCCCCTGTCGCAGGGTTTTCGGCTCATCCCCGCGTAGGCGGGGAAAACGTCGTCGACTCCAGGTCCGACGGGCAGGGCGGCGGCTCATCCCCGCGTAGGCGGGGAAAACACCCTTGACTCCGACGGGCTCTTCACTCCCGTCGGCTCATCCCCGCATAGGCGGGGAAAACGTCCTCGGTACGCCGACCAAGCCGTCTGACCGCGGCTCATCCCCGCGTAGGCGGGGAAAACGAGCAATTCGGCGGCGAACATTTGGTGCCTTTCGGCTCATCCCCGCGTAGGCGGGGAAAACCCGTGCCGACCCCGACGTTGCCCCACCAGTCGGGGCTCATCCCCGCGTAGGCGGGGAAAACTCTGACCCTGGTGTCCCCACGCAGACGACAACGGGCTCATCCCCGCGTAGGCGGGGAAAACTTCCCTGATCTCGACGTGGCTACCGCCGTCGCGGGCTCATCCCCGCGTAGGCGGGGAAAACCTATACACAAATTAGCTGGCCCGTCCTGTTGATGGCTCATCCCCGCGTAGGCGGGGAAAACGGCCGAGCGTGGGCGGGGAAGATACTGGGCTTCGGCTCATCCCCGCGTAGGTGGGGAAAACGCGCGAGACGTGGCCGTGCCAGCGCTCCAGCAGGGCTCATCCCCGCGTAGGCGGGGAAAACTCGGTCAAGTCCGTGGTCGCCAAGCCCATCAACGGCTCATCCCCGCGTAGGCGGGGAAAACGGGACGGTGGAGGTCGCGGCGTGGTTGGATGACGGCTCATCCCCGCGTAGGCGGGAAAAACCTGACCGGGCGGCAGGGCCTGGGTAAGTCGTGGGGCTCATCCCCGCGTAGGCGGGGAAAACCGTATCGTGTCGACGTGGCCGGAGAAGGCGGTCGGCTCATCCCCGCGTAGGCGGGGAAAACTGAACGTTCTCCAGGCCGAAGGTCACGCCACGGGGCTCATCCCCGCGTAGGCGGGGAAAACCAGGGACTCACGCGCGATGTGGCCGGGACCGACGGCTCATCCCCGCGTAGGCGGGGAAAACCCATCGCCCAGCCTGAAAACTGACGTCGTAGCGGGCTCATCCCCGCGTAGGCGGGGAAAACAGATTGGACTACCGCGATGCAAGCTGCTGGCCGGGCTCATCCCCGCGTAGGCGGGGAAAACAGGGCGAAGAATCTGCGGATGGGCTTTACACAGGGCTCATCCCCGCGTAGGCGGGGAAAACCCGGACGCGCCGGGGATGGCGTCGGCCAACTGAGGCTCATCCCCGCGTAGGCGGGGAAAACTTCGAGTCTCTCCGCCAGTCGGTCGAGACAGTGGGCTCATCCCCGCGTAGGCGGGGAAAACTCTCCCGAGCCGATCACCGAGACATACGCCGCGGGCTCATCCCCGCGTAGGCGGGGAAAACGCTGCCGCAGGTGCCGTCGCAGGTCGGAGAGGGGGCTCATCCCCGCGTAGGCGGGGAAAACCTCGGGATTGCGTCACAGTCCATATTCTGGACAGGGCTCATCCCCGCGTAGGCGGGGAAAACTTCCAATCTTGCGTTGCCAGCTTCCCGGCGCCGGGCTCATCCCCGCGTAGGCGGGGAAAACGGTTTTGCGGGCGTTCAGGCCTGGCTTTGGCTCGGCTCATCCCCGCGTAGGCGGGGAAAACAGCGCTGGTTTCAGTCCCACGGGATAGGACCGGGGCTCATCCCCGCGTGGGCGGGGAAAACCTCGGGATTGCGTCACAGTCCATATTCTGGACAGGGCTCATCCCCGCCTGGGCGGGGAAAACCTGACTGGCGGCGAGTCCGTCGAGTCGACAACCGGCTCATCCCCGCGTGGGCGGGGAAAACCTATCGAGCGATTCAAGGACGTTTTTCAGGACGGGCTCATCCCCGCGTGGGCGGGGAAAACGTGACGGTCTCGGTGGGGTTGGTGTGCGTGAGGGGCTCATCCCCGCGTAGGCGGGGAAAACTAGATGGGGCCAGGGCCGTAGGTGTGTGCCTGGGGCTCATCCCCGCGTAGGCGGGGAAAACGCGCGGGAATGGAACCTTGTAGGAGCCGGTCTGGGCTCATCCCCGCGTAGGCGGGGAAAACCGACGCCGTATGCCCACCGTCGCACGGTGGGAGGGCTCATCCCCGCGTAGGCGGGGAAAACGGGTGCGCTTGCCACCACGTGCGGAGCTGTTCCGGCTCATCCCCGCGTAGGCGGGGAAAACCGCCGCGTCGGGTGGCCCCACCAACCCCGGGGGGGCTCATCCCCGCGTAGGCGGGGAAAACGTGAGCGAAAAAGCCGCCGCCCCTGCAATGACAGGCTCATCCCCGCGTAGGCGGGGAAAACGTGTTCACGCCGCCGGTGGGCGCGCTCACGTGCGGCTCATCCCCGCGTAGGCGGGGAAAACTTTCACGGCGGCTTTGCCGCGCGGCTTAGTGACGGCTCATCCCCGCGTAGGCGGGGAAAACGGAACACACTGAAGGCGACGGATAAGCCCCTGAGGCTCATCCCCGCGTAGGCGGGGAAAACGGGCGGTTGATTTTCTGGTGCTTGTCCCAGCTGGGCTCATCCCCGCGTAGGCGGGGAAAACGGGGAATCGAACCCCCCGCAGGGCGTTTCCGGGGGCTCATCCCCGCGTAGGCGGGGAAAACGCGTCCTTGACGATGATGCGGTAGCCCGCGCCCGGCTCATCCCCGCGTAGGCGGGGAAAACCATCTTCCAGGCCTTGTTCACGCGGACGACGGGGGCTCATCCCCGCGTAGGCGGGGAAAACCCTCGGGTGGGTGTGGGTACTACCGGGGGGCTGGGCTCATCCCCGCGTAGGCGGGGAAAACGAAACGCAGGAAGCGAACGCGAGCGTCGACGCGGGCTCATCCCCGCGTAGGCGGGGAAAACTCGATGGCTGCCTTGATGGCGTCGAGCTTGGCGGGCTCATCCCCGCGTAGGCGGGGAAAACGCGGGCTTCTGCCTGGACCCCGTCGCATCCGGCGGCTCATCCCCGCGTAGGCGGGGATAACACCGCCGAGCTCACGCCGCTGGAAATCGAGGACGGCTCATCCCCGCGTAGGCGGGGAAAACCGCAGGCACGGTACGAGGGTAGGGGGAGCCGCAGGCTCATCCCCGCGTAGGCGGGGAAAACCAGTAGCCGTTCCGAGGTACTCGGTAGTCATGAGGCTCATCCCCGCGTAGGCGGGGAAAACGTCATCGCAGCAATTGCCGCCCTTGTCGCTATCGGCTCATCCCCGCGTAGGCGGGGAAAACGTTGGCCGCTTGGTCATGATGAGAACCCACCCGGGCTCATCCCCGCGTAGGCGGGGAAAACTTGGTTGCCGGCATGTAGCGATTGAGCATGATGGGCTCATCCCCGCGTAGGCGGGGAAAACCCGACGCGGCGGCTACCAGACCCGCGACGACGCGGCTCATCCCCGCGTAGGCGGGGAAAACGGGTAATCGTAGTAAGGCTTAACGTTGGTCTCGGGCTCATCCCCGCGTAGGCGGGGAAAACACGGTAGAGATGCCCTGCCAAATCGTATCCCAGGGCTCATCCCCGCGTAGGCGGGGAAAACGAGCTTCGGTTGGGAAAGCAAGTGCTCGCTGCCGGCTCATCCCCGCGTAGGCGGGGAAAACCTCGCTGGTGCGGGCTTCGTGCCCGCCCGGGACGGCTCATCCCCGCGTAGGCGGGGAAAACGGTGATGAGGGCGGGGGCATCTTCACCGCGCCAGGCTCATCCCCGCGTAGGCGGGGAAAACGGTGGGATACATTATCAAGGCCTAGAAGGGGGCTGGCTCATCCCCGCGTAGGCGGGGAAAACTCATGAGGCGGCGCAGACGCAGGTCACCGACGGGGCTCATCCCCGCGTAGGCGGGGAAAACGCCACCACCGGCGCGGGGGGCCTGTCCCTCGGCGGCTCATCCCCGCGTAGGCGGGGAAAACATGCTCGGCGCCGCGGTGATCGTCGACTGGGACGGCTCATCCCCGCGTAGGCGGGGAAAACGTCGGCCTTCATTGTCTTTCTCCTTCTTTGAGGGGCTCATCCCCGCGTAGGCGGGGAAAACTCGGGGTGGTCCTCGGGCAGGCGGCGCTTGCCCGGCTCATCCCCGCGTAGGCGGGGAAAACTCGGGGCCTTCGTTCGTCTATCAGAGCGCGTGGGGCTCATCCCCGCGTAGGCGGGGAAAACGTCCTCGAAGCTGTCGGCGGCAACGTCGCGAAGGGCTCATCCCCGCGTAGGCGGGGAAAACCTGCCCAATATCGGGCAGAGCGCCGGCAGGGACGGCTCATCCCCGCGTAGGCGGGGAAAACCTTCATGTGCGGTCCTATCCGTGAGGCGATCTCGGCTCATCCCCGCGTAGGCGGGGAAAACCTCGGGGTCGTAGGCGCGGTACCAGCCGTATGCGGCTCATCCCCGCGTAGGCGGGGAAAACGGCAATGATCGAGGCGTTCACAGCCGCCCCTCCGGCTCATCCCCGCGTAGGCGGGGAAAACGCACACCCCTAAGTGTAGCGCTTGGTCTCCGAGGGCTCATCCCCGCGTAGGCGGGGAAAACGACAGCGGGTACCAGCCGGAGCAGGTGGCGGAGGGCTCATCCCCGCGTAGGCGGGGAAAACCCCGAGGCGAGGCTGGACGACTGTGACGCTGACGGCTCATCCCCGCGTAGGCGGGGAAAACGCGGCATCTACCGCCGCCCTGAACGCCTCGTTGGGCTCATCCCCGCGTAGGCGGGGAAAACCACAAGCTACGCGCGTTGACCAGCGAACTGCACGGCTCATCCCCGCGTAGGCGGGGAAAACCACATTCGTCGTTGCAGCAGAAGTCCAGCCGCGGGCTCATCCCCGCGTAGGCGGGGAAAACCTGAGCCTGTCCGCGACCCTGTTCGATGAGGACGGCTCATCCCCGCGTAGGCGGGGAAAACTCCGAGGAGGAGTATCCGAGGGTAGCCCGCGGAGGCTCATCCCCGCGTAGGCGGGGAAAACTTCTGAATCTTGCCACTGGCACCCGGAATCGCGGGCTCATCCCCGCGTAGGCGGGGAAAACCTGGGCGGCGGCGCATCCCGCGCTGAGGATGACGGCTCATCCCCGCGTAGGCGGGGAAAACCGTAGGCCGTGGGTGCGGGGCATGATGGGTTCCGGCTCATCCCCGCGTAGGCGGGGAAAACCTGATTTGCACGTCGGCGGGCGGCGTCAGCCCCGGCTCATCCCCGCGTAGGCGGGGAAAACGCGAGTAGAACCGTGCCGTCCCACCCATAGGACGGCTCATCCCCGCGTAGGCGGGGAAAACGCGGACACGGTTCCACTGTTCGATGGTCACGGGGGCTCATCCCCGCGTAGGCGGGGAAAACCGAGGACATCCTCGCCACCTGGCCAAAGACAGCGGCTCATCCCCGCGTAGGCGGGGAAAACCCCGACGGGTGGGTGATCGCCGACATTAGCGGCGGCTCATCCCCGCGTAGGCGGGGAAAACTCCTGGCCGCGCGCGACGACCCGGTTATAGACCGGCTCATCCCCGCGTAGGCGGGGAAAACTACCAGGATGAGATCAAGATTAGCCTGCTGATCGGCTCATCCCCGCGTAGGCGGGGAAAACGCTGGATGGGCGAGCGTCTGGACGGCCCGCGCGGGCTCATCCCCGCGTAGGCGGGGAAAACCGAGGCGAAGGCATGCGAGGGGCGTAACATGCGGGCTCATCCCCGCGTAGGCGGGGAAAACGTCCGCACCTACATGTCCGAGTCCTCGACTACGGGCTCATCCCCGCGTAGGCGGGGAAAACGGTTACTCATGGTCCACCTCCTCGACCTCCAGCGGCTCATCCCCGCGTAGGCGGGGAAAACATCTCCCGGGCTTCGGCCTTGTCGGCGGCCAGGGGCTCATCCCCGCGTAGGCGGGGAAAACGAAGACCGGGCCGAGCACGGTTGAGATCGCGCTGGCTCATCCCCGCGTAGGCGGGGAAAACCGCGGGTCTGGAGGTCATTCATGTTGCATGTCCGGCTCATCCCCGCGTAGGCGGGGAAAACCGGCCATCGTCGCGTTGAGCGCCGCCCATGCTGGGCTCATCCCCGCGTAGGCGGGGAAAACATGGGCTGGCTGGCGGGCGTGTTCTCAAACGCCGGCTCATCCCCGCGTAGGCGGGGAAAACCAGCCGGTCGTGCAGCCGGGCAGGCTGTCGCGGGGCTCATCCCCGCGTAGGCGGGGAAAACGGGTTTCTTCGGATGGTGGACAGACTGTCACGGGGCTCATCCCCGCGTAGGCGGGGAAAACCGCCACCCTTGCTAGGGCGCTTAGCTGCTTCTGGGCTCATCCCCGCGTAGGCGGGGAAAACGTCCCCGCACGACGTCGGCGCTTCAGGAAGTGCGGCTCATCCCCGCGTAGGCGGGGAAAACGCGGATGCGTCTCCGATCTCGCGCCGGGCGACGGGCTCATCCCCGCGTAGGCGGGGAAAACACGATGATGTTGCGCCATGCAGCCTCCACTTCGGGCTCATCCCCGCGTAGGCGGGGAAAACGGATACGGGTGGCGTGTCCACCTACGGCCACGGGGCTCATCCCCGCGTAGGCGGGGAAAACCATATGGGCGAATCGAGGCGCAGGTCGCGCCGCGGCTCATCCCCGCGTAGGCGGGGAAAACACTTTCTGACCTGCGCTTTTATCGAGCGGATCGGTCAGATCTTGGAAACCCTTGAGCTTGCCGTCTCCTCTGAAAGCTACTCATTGAGCGCCGCTTACGCAACTGATGCGCCGCAGGATCAGGCTCGGAATACTGCCCTCGCCCCTCCGAGTAGTAGGGGCGCATCATCAGGGTCAGGCCATCGAAGTCGACAGGCTTCCACGGATCACCCCAGGTCAGGAAGGCCAGGCCCTGCTCGTTGCGCGCCCGATAGACCATGACGGCACGCCCCGTCTTCATGTTCTCCGTGACGATATCCCACAGGCGCTCACGGACACGTGCGGACAACGTCCCCACGAATACTCCCGGCGAGATTTCCATCAACCAGCGAGTCACGTGCCCTCGCAAACCTTCAGGCACGGCAGACAGCACGAGGACGATCACCAGGAGTCACTCTCCTCATACGCCACACCCGCAGCAACCGTGCCCTTTCGGTCGTCCCATAGACGCAAATCGTCAACGACCAGATCATCATCCTCCACATCCAAGGCACCCGAGACCGACAGCAGCCCCTTGATGTCCGCAACACACCGCTCAAGCAGATGAAACTCCCGCGCTGCATCGCGGACAGCCTTTCGCGCGGCACTACCCACAGCCTCGTCTGTGGGTGATGCTGCCACATCGAAGGCGATGGGAATAGTGAGGTCAGCCTTGTACAGGTCAGCAATGTCGTACACGAACGAACGGTAGGTCCCGTTGTGTATGAACCCCAGCCCCGGGCTACAGCCAAGCGCGACAATCACAGCATGAACAACCCCGTATATCGCAGAGTTTGCCGCAGACAACGCCTGGTTCACGACCGACCCGTCGTCGAAGTTGTCCGGGTCGTACTCGCGTCTATCCCAGGGCACGCCCGTGCGCTGCGAGTGCTCACGATACAAGCGACGCACGCGGGCACCCTCGCGTCCGCGCAACTGCTGGAGACTCAGCTTCGACACGTCCTCGCCCGCAAAACGCATCAAGTACATGTTGCGAGCAACGGTCAGCCGCATCGACGGATCGCTGACCGCCCGCGCCTGTGCCTCGAGCAACCGTGAGGAGCGCGAGGGCGGGGTGCCGTGCGCGTAGTATCGCACCCCGTTCTCGCCCACCCACACGATGGTCGAACCACTCTCTGACAGCACCGATACCGCCGAGTGCGTGATCCGAACCCCGGGTCCCAGCAGCAGCACCGACAGCGCTGCTGCTGGGACGTGGGCGATTCCGTGTCCGTCGGCTACAGTAATCGCGTTCGAGTCCCGGTTAATCGTGCACCGCTCAACGTACAAGAACGTCAACCGGTCCCGAACGCGCACCAAGTCCTTCGGCTCAGGAGGCCTCGCCCCGGGGATCGGTCTCATGATCGGGCGAGGGTCAGCAGTCCACAGCCGTATGCTTTACCTCGGCCTACCCCATGGACGAGGCCGTGGCGCAGTGCATCCGGATCCGTCACCTCGAGCACTCCCTCGAAAGTCGCGACAGCGAGCGTCACTCGCGCGCCCTGCCGCTTGAACTCGGCAATGCTACGTTCAACCCCATTAATCAAGAGGTTCGCCCCGTCGACGCGGCGACCATCCCGATCCTCCAGGACTGGCAAATCACCACCGTACTCGGCAGAAGTCAACACACGGAATCCGAGCCGCTCAGAGCGATCCAGCACCCACTGCGTCTGCTGATCCTGGGTCACGTGAGCGAGAACCCTCTTGCGTCCCCGCGCATTGACCTGACTCGCCTCACGGAACGTCGGATTCACACAGAGACGGAACCCCCACCTCTGGCCGGCCTCAAGCCGATCGAGGAAATCACCCATGTCGCGGACGAGCACTCCACCATCGGTTGAGTATCCGGCTTCCTCGACGATGTGCGAGGGATCCGGGGGAACCGGGCTCGAGATGAAGAGTGCACACGAGGGGCTCCCCTGCCGAGAAAGCCCACTTCTCGGGGGTGACGGACGATCCAGGCGCCACAGCACGCGAGGCATCCCAGCACCCTCCAAGGCGCCCGGCGGGAAACAATTCATGATGGCCGCATGCAGAACCTGACGGCTCCGCATGAGCTGCCGCGCACCCCTGCGGTGCGGGTTGAGGTAGATGCGTGTCAGAAACATCAGAGCACCTCCATCGGGTCATGGACGAGGCCCGGGCCGGCATTCGGCCGCGCCTCCACATACTGCGGATTCTCCAGATCGACGCGCGCCTCCTCGACAGTTCGCAGAGTGTAGGTACGGCGTTCGGAGTCAAAGCTGATCGGCACGTCCTGGATGGTGTGCTCGAACGAGACACCCACGTCGGAAGGGATAATCCCCTGATCGGCAACGACGCGGACGGACACGTACTGCTCGTAGCACTGCTTCTTTTGGTAGTACGCCGAGGCCATCCACGGTGTTTCCCGCACGGCCTCCCATGCCTCCCCTCGACGCACGGCGAGGCGCAAGGGCATTGTTGGCGGACACGAGCGACGACCGAGGTACAGAGGGAACACCGGTCGGAGGATCGCCTGCGACAACCCCTCGATCACGTCATCCGGTCCCTCAACGAAGGCGCCGAACGTCGCATCCGCCCAATAGAAGCGGTCGGAAAGAGGCATGGATGTATCACCCCGATGCGCCGTATGAAAGTCGCGGAGCAACTGCCCCGGCTGGTCGACCCGCACGGCGAAACGAAGCTCGGCCAGGTCCTCGATCGGATCGCTGCGCCTACGTCCCTGCGCCGCCGCGAGCAGACCGACCAGCGCGCTTTTCGTGGGAAAAGCCTCCGTCGACCTGCGCGTGAATCGACTGGATGAGCCCCACGACTGCATGGGGCCAGCCAGTCGCAAGACGAGTACCGAACTCATCGCTCGCCTCGCACAGCGTCCACCGTCGCGCTGCCCAGATCGACCAGGCGAACCTGGGCACCCAGTGCGGAGAAACCCTCGCCCCGAGGCGTGGTCCACGTGGCGAGAGAGGCGACGGGCTCAAGACCGGTGAGGTCGCGCAGCTTGGACTCAAACTCGACGAAACGCTTGACGGCAGGCTCGGCGAAACCGCGCTGCCCCGCGACGATCGGGTCTTCGAAGGCGCCCGCCATGTTGATCGGCTGATCGTTGCGCACCTGAACCAGGACAGCGTCGGGCAGGGTACGGTTCGCGAACGTCGTGATCTTACCGGTCGGCATCGACCGAACAAAACTATCCACGAAGAGCTCAATGGCACGATCCACAACCGCATCGTCTCCCAGGTTTTCGCGGAGCATGTCGACGTTGATCGTCGCGTAACGGTACACCGTCGCGGATGCGAACTCGATGGTACCGATCATGCCCGCACCCTCGTCGGCCTCGTCGTTGCGCTTCTTCTCGTCGTCGACGGCCGTGTAGTAGTCGTACTCGCGCTCAACCGCTCCGACACCGATCGCGTGGGAAACCTGGCAGGCAGCATCCACGTTCAGAGCATTCGGTTCGGCGACCATACGGCCGAACAGAGCAATATCGATAGAGTGATCCGTATTCACGAGGCTACGCGGCTTCAGCTCCTTGAACGCTGCCGCAGGATCATCCTCGTGAGCAACCGAAATCAACGCATCTGCGACGTGCTCGATCTGCTTGGCCGACAGGAACACGAGGAATCCGGCTTCCTCCAGCTCCTTGTCGCTCTTATTCTTGTTCGGCTTAGCAAGCTTGAAACCGATGGCCTTCAGCCCCATCTCGGCGAGGTCGACAGACTGCGAGTCGAGGTCCGGACGCTTATCGACGATTGAACGCGCAACTAGCTCGACAATCTTCTTCGTGCGCACACCGTAATTTCCATCGGCAATCTTTCCCTCGAAGTCCTCACGCGTCGCACGCTTGATGGCCTGCGACGACATGCGCATACGCTGGACTCCGCCGAAGGTGGCGGTCTTCGGAGCACCCGTATCATCACGGTTCGGGTTCGAGGGAGGGAGGGTCTGCAGAACGTGGATATCAACGAAGACGGACATTGTCTTTCCTTTCACAAATGAAGCTTGTTTGATTGCGGCGCCTCGACGTCACTCGTCAGAGGCAGAGTCGGTCTGGATAGTTTCAGCGGGACGAGCAAACTGACGCCCCCAGTTGCGCATGACGGACGTGCGATGACGCGGGTCCTGCCACGTGTAAAGATCGGCTGCCAGCTGCGCGTAATCACAGGGGATCTCGGCAGCCTCGAGCTGAGAGACGAGCGAACGCAGATGCACGAGAAGCCCCTCGAAGGTAGGGGCCTGAACAGCCGCGGAAAAACGCCGATAGATTGGGGTCTCCTCGGCCCGCTTGTCGCCGCTTTGTCCCTCGGCTACGACTCGGATCGCGGAAGCGAAGCTGCGCGGACGATCCGACGTGTCGTGCATCGGCCTCGTATTCGATCCCTGGTGAAGCGCCCAGAGAGTAAGAGCACCATGGACAGCCTTCTCGCCTCTGGTCGGCTCGTCGCCCAGATAGCCGGGGCGGCCATCGAGCGTGAGGTCCCACAGCTCGGGCACCGTTCCAGCTTCTCGTGAAAGCGCTCCCCTCAGCTGCGCGCGAAGAGCGCGTGCCGACGGAGTCTCCTTCCAGAGTCGATTCACGATCAACCCACCGACGCGGCCATACACCGCGCCGCGCGTCGACAGACCTTTCACACCGCCATCCGGAGGGGTCTCCGGAGCAGCATCATTGCTGGTCATTTCGTTCCTTCCTGATTGGTTTTCTGTAACGGGAGATGCTTGTTGAGCGCCGCCCGAAAGTAGTTTTCAGCGATACCGACGTTCATGTACCCCCTGCCGGTATCCCGGCCGATGATTGCCGACGACGACGCGCCCCTCACAAGCGCCCCCTGGATGCCAACGGCGTGCTGACGCAGGGAACATTCCCACCGACGTCCAGCGTCCCGCGCACCTTCGCGGCCATCAACCTGGGTCAGCCAGGTCCTGAAATCGGTGTCGACTGCGCTGAAGAAGAGTTCCTTGGCGCGGTCTCGGGCCCCGTCACCGGCACCCTCTCCGCTCTCGCCCGCCGCACGCGCGAGATTCGCCGCAAGATTCCCCACGTCTCTGGCAATCTCTTCGGTCAGGCGCACCTGTCGGTCGATTTCGGCTGACAGATCCTCGTGTTCAACTCGCATGACAGCGACCGACAGCGTCAGCTCATCCGAGTAGATATCTTCAAACGTCGCTTCCTGCGGCCCGTAGGTGACGCCAACAGCCTGAATCCGCATCACCTTGGGATAGGTGGTCTCGATCGAGGCGTTGTCGAGCTGGTAGTGGAAGGAAAGCGTCGCCGAGGGGAGGAACTCCTGTTTCGGCTGCTTGTCCACGCCCTGCACGGTCGTCACGGTGGGAAGGGTTCCGGGCAGATTGCGCCAGAGCGCGCGGCCCGCCTCGTATTTACGAGGCATGTAGACGTCCTGCTTGAACTTCTTGGACTGCGGTGTCGAGTAACGCCACAAACTCTGCGGCTCATAACGATACATCTGCTGCGGCGCTAGTTTGTCTCCCTGAGCAAGGACGACTCCCGTGACACCTTCGCGGTTCCCCACGAGCCTGACGCGGCGCGAATGCCACGTGAGCAGGCGCGGAATGCTGATGTCTCGGGGGGTGCCTGACGGATCGAGCAGCGAGTAGTCTCCGCGCACCGCGCTCTCCGCTTCGGAGACCTCCCAGCTGCATGCTCCCCACTCGGTTGAGCTTTCGACGCCACGCAATTGTGCGGCATCGGTGGGGACCAAATTCAGGACCAGCGTCTCGTCCAGATCCTTGCCCTTGAGCCACACGAGTCCAAGGTGACCGCACCACGATGGGCCGATCGGATATCCTTTCCCTCCCTTGACTTGAGAATCACCGACTGCACCTGAACGGATGCCCGACGGATCATACGCCTGCGCGTGAACCAGCCACCGAGCAGCTTCCGACGGGGGAATACACGCGAGAGCACGCCCATGTCGCGTGGTGAAAAACTGCTCGCCGTTGGGAACGTCCGCAATCAGTTTTTCAAGCCCGGACACCGCGTCCTTCGCGGTCCGCAAATCCGCAACCTGCATGAAAGGAAAACGACCGCCGAACAGGAAGAAGCGGTCTCTCCACCGTTCGAGATACTCGATCATCTGTTCCGTCGGAGCGCCTTCGTCCCACTGCCTGACCCAGTCGCGTGCATCGCGCGGTGGCGCCACACGATACGCGATGGCCAAAACGAGTCGCTGGATCGCGATGCTCTGCGTCGGTAGCTCACACGCGAGATCGGCAATCTCTGTCGTGCGCCGAAGAAGCTCCAGCAGCCCGACGTCGGCGATGGTCCCGTCGAGGAGCCGGACGGGTATCCACGGCTCGTCGAGCAGGTTGTACTCAGGGTTCTTCATTGACCCTGCACCTCCATTCCTTTTTCTGTGGAGTATGTGAATGTGTGTCCGCACAGGTCGCGCGTGAGGCGCTCCCCGCCGGGGGTTTTGTACATCGCGAGGATCAGTTCTCCCGCCAGAAACGGGTGCTCGCGACACGCCCATTCCGCCGTAATGGGATCATCCCAGATGGCACCTGCAACTGCGTCCACCGCCTGGTCGACGCTCTGCCCGCGAGCGCGCAACGCCCACGGTGGCAAGGACACGCTCCACGAGCAGATGTCGGCGACGCGCCCTCGAGCGTTGTATTCACTGACCTCGAGTTCTTCATCGTCGGTGGCCTCTCCGGTGAGGGGTGGCGGCACCGGGGTATTGCCCAGCTCGGGATCAATCGCGACGACGAGGACGGGTATCTGGTCTTCGCCGTCTCGCACCGCGGCGCGAGCTGCGACAACTCCCGGTCCCTTGGTCTCCTCCCCCGTGGCGGCGTTTCCTTGGAGCTTCTCTTCGAGCTCGGGTGCCTGCCATCGTGGAAGATTCGCGCCGTCGAGGCACCACGTGCTGGCCCGCATCCGTGATTGCGCGGTACTTCGTTCTCGTTCGTCGAGCGCGGTGTCGAAAGCATCGGCCCATTGAGCAGGTCCGACGGCTTCTACGTTGGAGTAAGCCAGCTCGGTGAGCTGCGCGTAGTCGACGGGTTCACGGACCGTAATCTCGCCGCGATCCGAGAGGATTCCGAGGGTGCGCAGAACCGCGTGTCGCGGGTAGACGTGGTCTGTCCCTGTCGAGTAGGCCCACGGCACAGCAAAGAGGTCCTCCACCAGCACCAGGCATCGGGCCTCGCGCAGCCCCACAGGACGATCCGCTCGCTCATGTCGATGCAGTCGCCCGATGCGTTGCAGGATCAGGTCCATTGGCGCGGGGTCCGTGAGCATGAGGTCGAAATCGACGTCGAGGCTCTGCTCAATCACCTGCGTTGCGACGACGACGTGACGCTGGGGACGCTGTGTGGCCCCCTTGCCAAAGAGTTCGAGCATCCGGCGGTCACGCGCCGCACGCTCAGCTGCCAGGAAGCGCGAGTGCAGCAGGGTCGTCTGCTCGCGCCCAAACACGACCTTCACCGCGTCATAGGTCTCCTGCGCCTCGCGGACGGTATTGCGAATAACGACAGCGCATCCGCCATCAGCTAGCTCGCAGTCCAGCAGTTCCGCGATCTCCTGGGGGGATCCCACCGATGTCGGGATGATCCGCTTGGCTACCTCTGCCTCGCCGTCAATCTCGTGGACGTGCACGCCCGTAGCTGACACCGTCGAGATGACCGGATATCCGATCATGCCCTCGACCAACTGAGCGCCTTCGCCCGATGAGCCACGGCCTCGTCGATAGGCGTCTAGAAGCGCACGGCGACGCGCGGGCGGCAGGGTCGCGGACAGCAGGACGACGGGGATCTCGTACATGCCGAGCCACGTGAGGGCGGCTTCCAGGTAGGTCTCCATGTACTCGTCGGCGGCGTGCACCTCATCGATGACGACCACCTTGCCCATGAGTCCGAGATGGCGCACCAGCACGTGGCGCGACTTGAGGGCTGCGAGCAACACCTGATCGATCGTGCCGACCACGACGGGCGACAGCGTCGAGCGCCAGCGTTGGCCCATCCACCGGCTCGCGTGCAGGCCCAGGTCCTCCTCGTCGTCATGCACTTCGAGGGGGCTCTGACCACTTTCGAGAAGCTTCATAAAGCTCTCGTTGAGGCTGTTCTTCCCATGCGCCAGCTGGATGCCCAGCCGCTGCGGCTCATCGCCCAGGATGCTCGTCAGCCACGCAGTGACGCGTTCAAACATCGCGTTCGTCGTGGCCTGAGTGGGCAGAGCGACGAACACGCCTTGCAATCCCCGGGCGCGCATCAGCACCTCTGCGGCGGCAAAGGCCAGCTCGGTCTTCCCGGACCCTGGCGGTGCCTCGACGATCATGAGATCCGGGTCCTCAGTAGAGGCGATCTCCACGGCCTCGCGCTGGGCGCAGGTCGGCCGGTACGAGGCCGGCCACCCAAAGCGGTGACGGTAGAAGTCTGCGATTGGCTCCTCGAGAGTGGCGGGTAGACGCATCGGGGCAGGAAACGCTGCTCGCTTCCATCCGCGCGCTGCCCGTTTGCGCTGTTGCCCGGCATCCAGCTCCGGGTAGAACCGAATCGCGCATTCCTCATCTCCCTTGTCGGGGCGGGGGCGCAGCGGAAAGTAGTCCTCATTTGAGGCGAGCCAGTCCGCGATGACGAGTGCCGAGGCATAGGCGGAGGCGACAGCAATGGGGAGCTCGGGCAGCGCAGTTCCTGGCGCCTCGAGCGGAAAGCCGCTGCGCCTCGCCATCCACCGAAGAATCTCCGCGCGAGCCTGCCCCCATCGAGGGTCGTCCTGCTCCGACCCCTCTTGTGTCCTGTATTGCTGGCGCGCGACGTTGACCGCACCCGCATCCGGGTAACGCCCGTGGTGAATTCCTACGAGGACCGCCCAATGAACGGCGCGCGCAGCGTCGCCTCCGCCGCGTACAATTGCCTCCTGAAACGCGAACTGACTGACGAGGCCGTGGGGCAAAAATTTGCGTTCCGGATAATCTGCCTTTCGCATAATGCCGAGCCCCTGGGCGCGAATGAAAGGTGCGAGCTCCGCTGACTGACACGCAAATTGGGGGCTCACCTTACCGACGTCATGGATCCCCGCCAGGAACACGAAGGTCGCCCGCGCCTTCGCCTGGTCCCCTTCCCACACGGAGGCCATGAGTCTGCGGTGATGCTCGCTCACATACTCATCGAAGAGGTACCCCGCGACGTCCGCGGCGTCCATGAGGTGCTGGGCGACGGACAACCAGGCGGACGCGCCGCTCCCTGTCTTGGCCCACAAGCAACGGGCAAGGTCGGACAGATCCGAAGCCGTGAGGGCAGGCTGCGCGGCAGGAAAAACAGGCGGCGCCACAACAGAGCGAGGGGCGGTCGCCTCGCTCCCTTGTTTCTTTCGGGCCATCATCTCTACCTCGAGTCGATTTCGCTTCCTACGCAACCAAAACACGCTACGATGAGTGAGTCTGGTTACTCTGAAATTGTTGAGCCCAGCAGCCCCGACGGGGCAGCCATCACCCCGAGGGGTTGATAGGTACACGATAACATTAAAATTTGTCTTATGCAACGCATGTTCAGCATAATGTCTCCGCTGCGCGAAGGAAAGAGCCCAAACATAGAAAAATCCCCGCTTTCGCGGGGAAGACGTCCTCCTGATGCATCGCATAGGTTCATCCCTATACAGGGAACACGGCAGCCACAGCCACCACACACACTCGCAGGACCTCACAAACGTATCACCCACCCAACCCCCGCGCGCCTTGACGGCACAATCGGCATGATCCTGAAAGAATGGGGGTATGTCGAACGAGTCGCGTGAAAACCTGCAGGGTACGGATGGCCAGGACGTGGCCGACCTGACGGCCGCCGCTGGGCAGACCACCCCGGAGCCGGCCACCACCGGGCAGACCGTCAAGGAGCCGGCCACCACCGGGCAGACCATCTCGGAACCGGCCGCCGCCGCGGTCGACGCTGCCGTCGAGGGGGCCACGGCCTCGTCAACGAACGACACCCCGGCGCAGCAACCGCAGCAACAGCAACCGCAACAGCAGGCGCCGCAGCCCACGCAGGGCGAGGTCGTCATCGCGCCGCTGCCCGCGCACCTGCCCACCACCGAGCCCCGCCCCTGGTACCGGTCGCGCCGCTCCTTCGCCGCGAAGGGCCACGGCGGCAAGGTCCTGGTCGCCGGCCTGGGCCTGACCTACACGGACAGTGTCACGGGCGCGGTCCTCCTGGCAGACGTCGACATGGGCTTCCGTGCGCGCACGCTCAGCGCGATCCTGGATGCGACGGGCCGCCGCGCCCGCGCCCTCTTTCTCATCCTCGCGGGCCTCGAGGAGCCTCACGCCGGCCGCATCGTCGCCGCACCCTCGCGCTCGTGGGCGGCGCGCCTGGCGGGCCGCATCGGCTCGGTCGCCCTGATCCGCACGGATTCGCCGCTCGACAACACGCTGACGATCCGCCAGAACATCCTCGCTCCCCTGTCGGCCACGGGCTCCGTCGCCGACTGGGACAACCTCGTGGGCGCCCTCCAGGTGACGGGCCTCGCCCAGCGCGTGGACCTGCACCCCAGTGAACTGACGGAATGGGAACGCTTCAAGGCCCTCATCGCCCGCTCCATCGTCTCCGGCGCCGACGTCTTCCTCATCGAAGACCCCATCTCGCTGCCCGCCGACGCACGCGCCGAGCTCGAACCCCTCCTGCGCTCCCTGGCCAACGCGGGCTGCGCGGTCGTCGTCTCGACCCCCTCCGTCGAGCTCGCCGCCTCCACGGACCGTGCGATTCTCCTCACGAACGGCCGCGTCGCCCTCGACGCGCCCGGCCCCTCGCAGGCGATCATCGCCGCCTCCCTGGAGGCCAACCCCGAGGACCCCAAGGCCCTCCTCGGCCCGATCCCCGCTGCCACCCCCTCCCCCTTCGACGAGGTCGTGGCCGGCTCCTCCGCGCCCGCCCCCACCCCGGTCCCGGCCTTCGGTGACCCCGCGGCGGACGAGACCGCCCTGATGGCGCCGATCTCCACGGACACAGCCCAGGCCTCGGACCAGGACCGCGCCGACGCCGCCGCGCGCGACATCCCCACGGTCGACGCCGACGACCCGGCGCTCGCCGAGCCGGAGGTCTCCGACCTGGTCGTTCGTGCCCGCAAGATCCTCTCCGATCTGCCCGGCTCGATCGCCCCCAAGGAGTAACGCGACGAGTAGCGCACGGGTCACTGCGAGCCGCCTTTCTTCGTGAGAGACTAGGTTTATCAGGCGAGGCGACGCCTCGTTACCCCCGCACG
>NZ_ALIY01000070.1:0-18204 GCF_000283035.1 Actinomyces sp. ICM58 | reverse complement strand
CGGCGGGGCTGAAATCGGAGTTGGAAAGCTCGGCGACGCGGCGCTCCGCGGCCTCCAGCTTTTCCTTCAGATCCTGGTTCTCCATCTGCAGGGAGTAGATGGTGGAGACAACCTCATCGAGGAACTCATCAACCTCATCCTGGTCGTATCCCTCGCGGAACTTGACGTACTGGAACTTCTTGTTGAGGACATCCTCGGTAGTGAGCAGGGCCATTGCTTCGCCTCTCGGTCGTTTCGATTGGACATGCGGAGTCCCGCATGTCTGGACGACCGGGAAGGCCGCCCGCTATCACGTCACAAAAATAATAACCGATATTGTCACACTAGCAACATTCATCACGGGGTGAACGCGATTTATGTGCGAGCTCTCATGCCTAGTTATATTACCTATTGGCTAATAAAGTAAAGGAGAGTCACGAAGCGCTGTGCAACGATAAGGACCAAAAACAACAGCAAAAAACCGATGTCGATGGTCATTCCGTCGCCAATCCTCACCGGCGGAATGAAACGACCAATCCAGCGAACCGGCGGGTCGGTCAGCGCGTAAAGAACGTTCGCGACGACGAGGACAATCCCGCGCGGGCGCCATCCGCGCACGAAAAACGGAATCCACTCCAGGATGACGCGCGCGAACAGCACCATCATGTACAGGTTGATGAGGACGCTCAGGCCCCACGCAACCCACGACAGAACGACCACGACGAGGCTCAGCCCTGGTTATAGAGGGAACCGCGACGCGCCGAGGAGGAGTTATCGCCGGTGACCTCGACAGAAGCCGGAGACAGCAGGAACACGCGCGCCGTCACGCGCTCGATGACGCCGTGCAGGCCGAAGGTCAGGCCGGCGGCGAAGTCAACGAGGCGACGCGCCTCCTCCTCAGCCATGTCCGTGAGATTGATGATGACCGGGGTCCCATCGCGGAAAGCCTCGCCGATGGTCACGGCGTCGGAGTAAGCGGTGGGATGAATCGTCACGATGCGCGTGAGATCCTCGGAGGGCTCCTCGCGACGGATGGCGGTCAGCGTCGGACGGGACACGGGGGTGATATCTGCCACAGGTGCTACCTCTTCCACCTCGTCGAACTCTTGGAAGTCTTCAAACTCATCGATGGGCTCCTCCGGGGAGTACCAGCCCATGAACTTACGTGCGCGCGCACCGAACGAATCGCTCATCATTCCTCCTTTTGGCGATGCATAGCCACAAGCTACAGGCGCTTGACGGCGAGGAGGCGCAGCGGCGTCGGCGCGTCGCAAGGAACGGGGCGACGAGGCGCATGACGAGGTGTTTCACGCGCACAAAACCAACCGAGGCAACGGTTTGCCGCCGTGGGCTGGGCGCCCGCTTTCGCTTACGCAGGCACAATAATGAGCGCTTGACGTCCGCACGCAGGATCGGCGCGATAGGAGAAGAGATCACCATCTTCGAGCGTGCAGCGCGGATCAATCTCCACGCACACACCGGCATCGGCCAAAAGAGCCGCCGCGGCCCGCGGCAGGTCAAGGGAGGGGGTCCCCCACGACGTCACAGCACCGATTCCCGGCACAACGGCCTCGCTCTCGCGAACCATCTGCACAGGAACCTCGTAGCAGCTTCCGCAGATCGCTGGACCAATCAGAGCGTCAATAGGCCCATCGGCGAGCTCGCGGATCGCGTCGACGGCGCGGGTAAGGATACCGCCAAGGAGGCCGCGACGACCCGCATGGACCGCCGCAACGACGCGACCGGCGTCGGCCGCCAAGACGACGGGCAGGCAGTCGGCCGTCTGGACGGCGAGGCCAGGCGCCCCGACCCACCCACGCGCATCGATGACGATGCCGTCGGCCCTAACAGGACCCCACTCCCCCGGCGCAGGGGCTTCAAGGCTCGACGAGGCACCCGCCAACCTCGGCGCCCCCTCGACGCGCGCCAGTGCCTCGACACGCGTCGAATGCGTCTGGTCCATCCAGACGACGTCGCGGCCGATCAGATGCGCCAGGGCCTCGCGGCGCCGGCGAACGAGCGCCGGATCGTCACCCACATGCAGGCCCACATTGCCCGCAAGCGGGCCGGTGCCCGGGTCGACCTCAGTCAGGTAGACCCGGGCACCGGCCAGAAGCGTTGGTGTCATCAGCGCAGGAAGGGAGGAATATCCAGCTCTTCCTTCTCGGGTGCCTCGGGATAGACGCGAGGAACCTCGAAGGAGTGCTCGGACTCAGACTCCTCGTACTCGACAGCTGCGGGCGTCTCGACGGCGGCAGGAGCGGCCTCACGGACCGGCGCGGCGACGTCCAGGCGATGCTGGGGGCGACGCGTCGAGACCTGGCTGATGCGGGCCGTCTCCGCAGCTGGAGCCTTGGCCTCGGGGGCCGCGGGTCGCTTCTGCGCGACGGGAGCAGAGACGCGCGACACCGCAGGACGCGCCGGGGTCGCCTCGGTCACATCATCAAAGCCAGCGGCGATGACTGTGACGCGAATCTCGTCACCCAGGGTGTCGTCAACAACGACGCCGAAGATGATGTTCGCCTCGGGATGGACGGCCTCGCGCACGAGCTGCGAGGACGCGAAGACCTCCTGCAGGCTGACATCGGAGCCACCCTGGAAGAACATGAGGACGCCGTGGGCACCGTCGATCGAGGCCTCGAGCAGCGGGGAGGAAATAGCGCTCTCGACCGCGCGCAGGGCGCGATCCTCGCCCGTGGCAGCACCGATACCCATGAGGGCGGAACCGGCGTCCTTCATGACGGACTTGACGTCGTTGAAGTCGACATTGATCAGGCCCGGGGTGGTGATCAGCTCGGTGATGCCCTGAACACCGGAGAGCAGCACCTGGTCGGCGGCGCGGAAGGCATCGAGCACGGAGATGGAGACGTCGGAGATCTCCAGAAGACGATCGTTAGGGATGACGATGAGGGTGTCGACCTCTTCGCGCAGCGTGGTCACGCCACCCTCGGCCTGCGCCGCGCGGCGGTTCCCCTCAAAGGAGAAGGGGCGAGTCACGACGCCAACCGTCAGCGCGCCAGCCTCGCGGGCGACGCGAGCGACGACGGGGGCCGCGCCGGTTCCGGTGCCACCGCCCTCACCGGCAGTCACGAAGACCATGTCCGCGCCTTCAAGCGCGGCGGCGATCTCCTCGATGTGATCCTCCGCAGCCTTGCGGCCGACGGCGGGATCCGCGCCGGCTCCCAGGCCGTGCGTCAGTTCACGACCGATATCAAGCTTCGTCTCAGCATCGGACATGAGCAGAGCCTGCGCGTCAGTATTGACCGCGATGAACTCAACGCCCTTGAGGCCGACCTCGATCATTCGGTTCACGGCGTTCACTCCGCCGCCGCCGACGCCGACGACCTTGATCACTGCCAGGTGGTTTTGCGGTGTCGCCATGGATGTCTCCCTTGCATCAGACCCTCAACCTCTAGTTGAAGGTTGATGTTTAACGTGCTTCGTGTCGGAAAGAAATTAGGGGTCCGCGCGCGATCGTTCAAGCCAACACGCGGACAAAGAAGAAGGCTTAACTGGTCACAGGGTGATTCGGAGACGACACGTCGTATGTCGTCGCCTGGACATTCGCCAACAACGTGGCCAGCACTCGCGCCTTTTGAGGCGCGTCGGCGTTTGTCCCCCACTTGACACTCTGGCCCCCGCGCAGCGTGAAAGTCACCTGCGTCCCGGTTGCGGTTATCGCCGAGACATGGGAGCGAGTCGACTCATCGAGCGCGCCCAGAACGGAGGCGACATCGGATGCCCCCGTCGTCCGATCATCCGGCAGCGTCACGAGCGGATAGGTACCCGCACCACTGACCTGCTGGAACGCCACACCCTGGTCGTCCACCAGCCAATAGCCGCCCGAGGCAGCCTCGACGGCCATGCCCGTGCGCATCGTGACCGAGACCGTCAGGCTCGTCGGCCAGCGGCGAGACACCGACGCCGACTTCACTGCGACGTTGGATTCGACGGCGCGCGCGACCTCCCGCGTGTTCAGGCGCGTCAGCGGCACCCCCTCGAACGCGGACACCGAGGAACGCACCGACTCGTCAGTTGCAAGCGTCCCGTCCTCGCCAGATACCTGAATGGCGGACGTCGACAGGGCGAACAGCGGCGAGAAGAACGCCACCCACGCGGCACCGCCCACGATCGCCACCGTAAACACGGCAATCGCCACGCGACGAAGAAGGAGCATACGTCGCGCATGCGCGCGCTCGCGCAGCCGATCCCCCAGGTCCGTCATCTCCTCGCCGCCCAACAGCGCGGCGGCATCCGCGGCCGCGATCGGAGTCGCCACGGTTCCTCGCGCGCTCCGACGCGCAACCGCGGACGAGGCCTCCTCGCCGCCCTCACCGCGCGCCTGTCGATCCGAGCGCGCCTCGCGCGAGCGAGGCGAGGACCGGCGCTGAGAAGCCTCACCGCGCGCCTGGTCACCCTCCGAAGACAACCCCTGTCCCGACGAGGCCTCCACGGCCTCGTCGGGCGCCTTCCCGGACGCGTTCGACGCCGCTCGGGACCGGTCGTGGCGTCCGCCCGGACGCCTCGGGGAGGGAGGCCTCATGCCTCCATCCGCTTCCACTCTTCCAGGACGTCATCCCCGCAGCGCGTGATCGAACCCGCGCCCATCGTGACACAAACGCCACCCTCGGGGGTCACAGACGCCGCCAGGCGCGCTGCCTCGTGCATGTCCTCCACGTAGGAGGCGCCGGGAACGCGCGACGAAATCAGCGTCGAATCCACGCCCGGCTCCGGATCCTCGCGGGCGCCGTAGATCCCCGCCAGGACAACGTGGTCCGCGCCGGCTAGAGCGTGCGCGAAACGCTCGGCAAAGATGCGGGTGCGCGAGTACAGGTGCGGCTGGAAAACAACCGTCACCGGCGCCCCATCGGCGACGACGCGAGCCTCTCGGATCGCTGCCTCCACCTCCGTCGGATGATGCGCATAATCGTCGAACAGCCGGCGGCTGCCCACCTGGCCACGTGCCTCGAAACGACGCGCCGCCCCCGTGAAGCGACCCAACCCATCCGCGACGGCCTGCGGTTCCAGGCCGCACTCGATGCCCGCCACCCAGGCCCCCGCCGCGTTCAGTACATTGTGTTCACCGGGCACGGACATGACCAGCTCGGCATGACGCTCCCCCCACGCCAGGCGCGCCGTTGCCCCATGGGCCTTCACCTGCACATCGGAAATCTCGACATCCACCTCGCACAGCGAGCGCTCCGGGCGCCCATAGGTCACGACCCGCAAACCCTGCGCGCGCGCCGCGACGGCCAGGCGCACAGCGCCCTCATCCTCCCCGCACGTCACCAGCAGCCCACCGGGCACCAAGCGCCTGGCAAACTCGACGAAAATATGTTCGAACTCCTCGCGCGAATGGTAGCGATCCAGATGATCGGGCTCCACGTTCGTCACGATCTCAATAGCCGGGGAATAGTTCAGGAACGAGCCATCCGACTCGTCGGCCTCGGCGACGAAGACGTCTCCGCCGCCCAGGTGCGCGCCCGTGCCCAGCTGGGGCAGCACGCCGCCCACGGCCACCGACGGGTCCAGCCCGCACGCCGCCAACGCGATCGCTAGCATGCCCGAGGTCGAGGTCTTACCGTGCGCCCCGGCCACGCCCACGAAACGCATACCCGTCGCCGCCAGAGCCAGCGCCTGGGAGCGGTGAATCACCAGCTGACCGCGCGTCCGTGCGATCGCCAGCTCCGGGTTGTCCTCGCGGATCGCCGTCGACACCACAACTACCGATGCCGGGTCCACATGCGAGGCCTCGTGACCAACAAAGACACGCACCCCGACGGAGCGCAGGTGCTCGAGCACGGCGGAGTCCTCGCGGTCCGACCCCTCCACGGTCGCGCCACGCGAGGCCAACAGCTCCGCGACGACGCTCATGCCGGCACCACCGATGCCAATCAGATGGAAACGATCCTCAAGCGTCGGCTCACTCATGGCCGCCCTCCTTCACCTGCGCCAAAGCCAGATCAGCCAGCGCGCGGGCCGCTCCCGCACGCCCCAGCGACTGCGACGCAGCCGCCATATCCGCCAGACGCGTCGACCCCAGCAACGGGAACACGTTGCGGCGCACGAACTCGGCGGTAAAGTCCTTGTCGTCGATCAGCTGCGCGCCCCCGGCGGCGACGTGATCGGCCGCGTTCAGGCGCTGCTCGCCGTTGCCGATCGGCAGAGGCACGTAGATGCACGGCAAGCCCAGGGCCTCCATCTCGGCGACCGTTCCAGCACCCGAGCGGCACACCACGAGATCCGCGACGGCCAGCGCGTCCTCCATCGTCGTCAGGTAATCAATGACGTGCCAGCGATCCGCCAGACCGGCGGCCTCGACGGCCTCCCTCACCGGCTCATCCTTGCCGCGGCCTGTCAGGTGCACGACCTGGGCGCCCTCGGGCAGCGCGTCCGCCGCGCCCGTCATCGACTCGTTGACGTGCAAGGCCCCCAGGGATCCGCCCGTCACCAGCAGCGTCGGGGCGTCGCCGTCCACGCCCAGGCGCTCGGCTGCCTCGCGGCGCGCCAGCTTGGCCCCCTCCGCGTCCGCGCGACGGCTCGCCAGATCCGCGATCGCCGCCCGCAGGGGCAGACCGGTCACGACCGTCTCCCCGCTCTTTGCCGCCAGCGGCGACGAGGGGAACGTCAAAGCGACGACGGCGGCGTGGCGCGCACCCACCTTATTGGCCAAGCCCGGGCGAGCGTTCTGCTCGTGAATGACGATCGGCACACCCGCGCGCGATGCTGCGATGTAGGCCGGAGTCGAGACGTAGCCGCCGAAACCCACGAGCACATCGGCACCCTGCAGAGCCTGCGCGCAACGCTTCACCGCATCCGCGAAGCGAGAGGGCAACGTAAAAAACGCCAGAGAGGGACGCCTCGGCAGAGGAACACGAGGAATCTCCACCAGCGGGAAACCCGCGGCGGGAACCAAGTCGGCCTCAAGACCAGCCTTCGTCCCCAACACGACCACCTCGGCGCCGCTCTCACGCAGCTGCGCGGCCGTCGCCAAAAGAGGATTCACGTGGCCGGCGGTCCCGCCGCCAGCCATCACAACCTTGACCATAAGCGTCTCCTTAACGCGAGTGCCTGACCTTCAGTTTAGCGAGCGGAGCGCCTGCGGGGCGCCACCCGCGGGTCCCGACCAGCCGAGGCCTCGTCCGGCCTCCCAATCATCCGCATCCCCGCACGCGCACGCGCGAAGGACGCCACGACCGCCACCGACGTGATCGTGAACAGGAACGACGAGCCACCGTAAGACACGAGCGGCAAGGGCACGCCGATAACCGGGCCAACGCCGGTCACCGACAGCACATTAATGACCGTCTGCACGCCGATCCACGTGCCCACACCCGACGCGGCGATGATGACGAAAAGATCCGAGGACTCACGCGCCACTCGGAACATGCCCCACACGAGCAGCCCCAAGCACAGGAGCACCGCGAAAGTGCCAAGCAAACCGAACTCCTCGCCGACGATCGCGAAAATGAAGTCCGTGTGCGCGGCCTGCAAGTAGTTCCACTTCTCACGCGACGCGCCCGGCCCCAGGCCAGTGAGCCCACCCGAGCCCAGCGCCCACAGCGAGTGGTCGATCTGCTCCGGCGCGGACTCATCCGGCCCCTTCGAGGTGCCCGGCAGAACCGCCAGGATGCGCCGGATACGCGTCGGATTCGACAGCACGAGCAGCACCAGAGTCGGCACCGCAACCATGACAAGCCCGCCGAACCAGCGCTTGGGCAGGCCCGCCACCCACACGGCTCCGAGCGCACCCATCGCGACAACCATCGCCGTGCCCATGTCGCGCCCCAGCATGACCGCTCCGAGAGCCACCAGGACCGGCAGGCCCACCGCAACACTCATCGTCTTAATATCGGAACGCTTCGCGGCCGACTTAGAGACCATGAATGCCAAAAACACGACCAGCGCGAGCTTCAAGAACTCCGACGGCTGGGCCATCACCGGGCCGAGCTTCACCCAGTTCGCGTTGCCGCCCTCCGAGCGGCCCAGGGGGCTCAGAACCAGCGACTGGAACGCAAGCGCCCCGATGAACATGGGTGCCGCCAGGCGCATCAGCCACCGCTGGGGCACCAGCTGCACGCCGGTCGCGATGAACAGCGAGACGAGGATGATCGCCAGCGGGCGCGCATACGCCGTATAGGGGTTCTCCCCCTGGGCAATCGACGTGACTGTCTGAGCGGAAAAGCCCATGACCAAGCCAAACAGAGACAGCATGAGAGCCGGGATCACGATCAGGTAATAGGTCGTCACCGGGTTGTCTTCACGCTCACGCCCCGACCCGAAGCGAATCCGGGGCAGGGTCACGGTCGGGATATGCCAGCCGCGCTTATTCGTCGCCACCGGCGCTCCCCCACTGGGCAGCCAGGCGGTGTACAGCCTCGGCGAACACGTCGCCGCGCTGGCCGTAGTTGTCGAACTGGTCCCACGACGCGCACGCCGGGGCGAGCACGACGGTGTCCCCCGGACGCGACAGGGCCACGGCCTCGTTGACGACCGAGAACATCCAGTCCTGGTGGCCATCGACCTCGACGACGGGCACCCCGGGCGCGCCGCTCGCCAGGGCCGCCACGAGGGCCCGACGATCCGCGCCGATGACGACGACGCCGCGCAGGACCGGCTCAACCTGGCTGATAAGCTCCGTGAAATCCTGCCCCTTGGCGTCGCCGCCGACGATCCAGATCGCGCTGCGCGGGGGCAGCCCCGACAGGGAGGCTCGGGCCGCGTGCGCGTTGGTTGCCTTCGAGTCGTCGATCCAGGTCAGGTCCGCGGCGCGGGCGACGACGGCGCGTCGGTGCCCGGCGGGACGGAAGGAACGAAGACCCTCCTCCACGGCCTCAGGCTCCACGCCGTAGGCGCGCGCCATCGCGGCGGCGGCCAACGCGTCGGAGAGAACGGCGGGCGAGGGGTGGGGGCCGAACGCCTCAGACAGGTCAGAAACGTGGGCGAGGGCCAGGGCGTGGCGCGCCCGATCATCGACGAAAGCGCGATCCACCAGCAGTCCCTCAACAATGCCGAACTGCGAGACGCTCGGAGCCCCGAGGGTCAGGCCGATAGCCCGTGCACCCTCCACGACGTCCGCGTTCTCCACCATGGCCTCGACGCGTCGGTCGGCGGCCGGGTACACGCAGGCGCGCACCGTGTTCTCGTAGACGCGCGCCTTATCGGCCGCGTAGGCCTCCACGCTGCCGTGCCAGTCCAGGTGATCCGCGTCCACGTTCAGGCACACGGAGGCGAGCGGACGCACCGTGCGCGCCGTGTGCAGCTGGAAGCTGGAAAGCTCAACCGCGAACACCTCGGCGTCAGAGTCGATCGCGCGCGTGATCGGCGTACCGATGTTGCCCACCTCTTCGGCTTTGACGCCCGAAGCGCGCAGGATCTGCCCGAGCATACCGACGGTCGTGGTCTTACCATTCGTTCCGGTCACCGTCAGCCACGGGCGCCCCGCGTGGGGGCCTTCCTCCTGGAGGCGCCAAGCGAGCTCCACCTCACCCCACAGGTCAATGCCCGCCTGCTC
The DNA here is from genome assembly GCF_000283035.1 of Actinomyces sp. ICM58. NCBI lineage: Bacteria > Bacillati > Actinomycetota > Actinomycetes > Actinomycetales > Actinomycetaceae > Actinomyces > Actinomyces sp. ICM58. The sequence continues at coordinate 8,711 of NZ_ALIY01000070.1, read as the reverse complement.
GCACGCGGAGAAGATCGGGTGATGCGCGGGGATCCCCGGAGAGACAACGACGAGGTCGGGGCGGGCGTCGATCACCGCGGCCGACAGGGCGTTCGCGTCCTCCTCGACGTGGACGGGCACGCCCGCGACGTCGTCGAAGGAAAGAGAGTCGGTGGCCCGCGACGCGTAGGCGCGAACACTCCAGTCGCGGGCAAGCAAGGCGCCCGCGGCTCCCTGGCCGGACTTACCCCAGCCGATGACGGCAGCGCTGCGGTTCATCGCGCGTACACCCACTCCGCGTAGAAGACGCCCGCTCCAGCGACCGCGACGATAGCGGCGATCAACCAGAAGCGGATAACGATCGTGACTTCCTTCCAGCCCAACAGCTCGAAGTGATGATGCAGCGGAGCCATGCGGAAGACTCGCTTACCCGTCGCCTTGAACACGCTGATCTGGATGACGTCGGAGAGGACAACCGCGACGAAGAGGCCACCAACGATGATCGCGAGCAGCTGGGTCTGGGTGAGGATAGACAGGCCGGCGACGGCACCACCCAGGGCGAGCGCGCCAGTGTCACCCATGAAGATCTGGGCGGGCGACGCGTTCCACCACAGGAAGCCCGCCAGGGCGCCGATGAGGGCGGCACAGAAAATCGCCAGGTCAAGCGGGTCGCGGGTCGAGTAGCAATTCGCCGGGTTGGCCCCCAGCAGCGTGCAGGACTGAATACGCTGGAAGTAGGTGATGAAAGTGTAGGCGCCGAAGACGAAGATGGACACGCCCGTCGCCAGGCCGTCCAGGCCGTCCGTCAGGTTGGTTGCGTTCGACCAGGCCGTCACGATGAGGTTCGTCCAGATGAGGTACAGGACGACGCCGAGAGCGAGCCCCGCGAAGCCGAGCGTCACCGCGGTCGGACGCGCGAAGGAGATCGCAAGCGTTCCGGGGTACTCACCGTATTCGTTCGGCAAGATGAGGGTGCCCAGCGCGAAAGCGGAGGCAATCAGCACCTGGCCGATAATCTTGCCCGACGGATGCAGGCCCAGAGAACGCTGCCTCATGATCTTAATGCCGTCATCGAGCAGGCCGATAACGCCGAGCCCCACGAACAGGAAAACCAGGAGAAGACCCGACCACGAGGGACCGGCCCCCGCGACGAAGGAACCAATCAGCCAGGCGACAATGGTCGCCAGGATGATGACGAAGCCACCCATCGTGGGGGTTCCGCGCTTCGTCAGGTGCTGAGTCGGCCCATCCTGACGGATGAACTGACCGTACTGGTGCAGCACCAGGAAACGGATGAGCAGCGGTGTGCCCATCACGGACAGCGCCATCGCGATGATGAACGCAGCGATAAGACCAATCACCGGGTCATTCCCTTCTCCCGCAGGATGTCAGCCACCTGCCACGAATGTGAACCAAAGGAACCCTTCACCAGGACGACTGCTCCGTCGCCGGCGAATTGAAGAGCCAAGCGGGCGGCGTCGGAAGGATCCGACGCGACCTCGCGGTGGGGTACACCGCTGGCTCCCTCGAGATAGTAGTGAGCGTGCTCGCCCAGGCCGACGAGCACGTCCACGCCCGCCTCCTCGATCATCGCGCCGACCTGCTCGTGCAGCGACCGGGAGTCCTCCCCCAGTTCGAGCATCTCTCCGAGGACGGCGACCGTTGGCCTGTCCTGACCGATCGACGCCAGCGCGGCGATACCCGCGCGCATCGAGTCAAGGTTCGCGTTGTAGGAGTCGTCAATAAGCGTGAGCTCCCGACCCTCTACGACGAGCTCGTGAACGTCCATCCGGTGGGGGCTGAGCGCGCGAGCACTGGACAGGACCCGCGCGACGGTCGCCAGATCGACGCCCAGGGTGAGGGCACCCGCGGCGGCCGCCAGCGCGTTCGCGACGTGGTGACGGCCGACGATTTTCAGGGAAATATCCGCGCTGCCCGCCGACGTGACGAGCGTGAAATGCGCGCGGTCCGCGGCGTCGACGCTCACGTCTAGCGCGCGCACGTCGGCAAGCGGGTTGCCCGACGCAGAGAATCGGATGACCTTGCCACTGGCCAGGGGCGCCATCGCCTCGACATTGGGATCGTCCATGTTGAGGATAACGGGACCTCCCGGACGGGTCCCCTTAATCAGCTCGGCCTTCGCCCGCGCGACGCCCTCAAAGCCGCCGAAACCGCCCACGTGGGCGTGGCCCACGCACAGCTCAATGGCCACGTCGGGGGCGACGATGTTTGTCAGGTAGGTGATGTGGCCGGGGCCGGAGGCCCCCATCTCGAGCACCAGGTGGCGCGTGGACTCGTCCGCCAGCAGAGCCGTCAGTGGCAGCCCAACCTCGTTGTTGAAGGAGAGCTTGGGCGCCACCGTCGGACCATCCGCGCTCATGATCTGGAAGAGCAGATCCTTCGTCGTCGTCTTGCCCACGGACCCCGTCATCGCGATGACATCCAGCGTCCCGTGGCCACGCAGTGCCTCGACGTGCGCACGCGCGAGAGCACCCAGGGCCTCCGTCGAATCCGTCACGACGATCTGCGCCACGGCCTCGTCGACCTCGTGCTCCACGATCACCGCGACCGCGCCGCGCGTGACCGCGCCCGCCACGAAGGCGTGACCGTCGGCACTCTCGCCCCGCCGCGCGACGTACAACGACCCCGCCTGCGCTTCACGAGAGTCGGTCACCACCGGTCCGGTCACAGCGACGTCGGCGCCCACGAGGCGACCAGAAACCGCGTCAGCGATCCATTGAGCTGATGTCTGCATGTTTCTCTTCTCCTTCAGACTCACGGAGTCGTCGGGTACAGATTAGCGGACCCAGAGGACGCCGGGATACCCAGGTTGCCCACCGCGGTACGCGCGACGTCGCCGAACAGCGGCGCCGACGAGTCAGATGAGACCGACGCCACTCTTGGATTATAGAGAATCACGGCGATCGCCAGGCGCGGCGCGTCCACCGGAATGATGCCGGCCGTCGTCGAGACCAAACCCGAGGCCCCGTCGATGACCGTCTCCGCGGTGCCCGTCTTCACGCCCACTCGGTAGCCGGGAACCTTCGAGGCGCCCGCAGTACCCAGGTCGTCCTCGACGACGGACTCCATCATGGTCAGCAGCTGCGAGGCCGTACCCGCCTCCATGACCTGAACCGGCTGGGTCGCCTCGGGAACCTCGACCGTCCCGTCCGCGTTCGTCCACGACTTGACGATATGCGGGGAAATACGCACGCCGCCGTTCGCGATCGTCGCGAGCGCCGACGCCTCCTGAATCGCCGTGATCGCGTAGGCCTGGCCGAACATCGTCACGTAGCGGTCACGCCCCTGCCACTGGTCCGAACTACGCAGCAGACCCGCGGACTCGCCCGGCAGCTCGATGCCCGTCTCCTGACCGAAGCCAAACGCACGCATCATCGAATAGCGCTGGTCGTCCGTCATCGTCTGGCCGATCAGCACGGTGCCCGTGTTCGAGGACTCGGCCAGGATCCCCGTCGCCGTCAGCGCCTCCCCGTCATGCTCGTGGAAGTCCGTGATCGGGCCCCCCGCATCGGGCAGATTGAGGGAATAAGGCACCTGGAAGACACTCGTGGGGGTGATCGTCCCCTGGTTCAAAGCCGCGCCCACCGTGATGAGCTTGCCCACCGAGCCAGGCTCGAAGGTATCCTGCACGGCGTGCACCTTCTGCGGATTCGCGTTGTCCGGCTCCTTCGAGTTCGAGTCGGCCATGACCAACACGTGGCCCGTCGCGACGTCCTCGATGACGACCGCGCCCCAGTCAGCCTGGTGCTTGGTCACGCGGGCGTCTAACAGATCCTGCACCTGATGCTGCAAGTCCGCATGCAGCGTCAGCTCCACGGAGCCGCCGTTCTTCGGCTCCACCGTCGTGCGCTTGCCACCCGGCATGACGGCGCCGTTGGGAGCAATTTCGAAGGCCTGCGCTCCGGGCGTACCCGTGAGCAGCTGGTCGAACTGCGCCTCCATGCCCGAGGAGCCCTGCCCCTCAGCGTTCACCGTCCCAATGACGGGGGCGGCCACGTTTCCATTCGGGTACTCGCGCTCGAAGACCGACTCCCACTCGATGCCGTAGATGTCGAGCTTACGGATCTCGCGGTAGGTGACCGCATCGACGTTGCGCTTGATGTAGACGTAGGTCGACTCACCCAGCATCATGCCGCCGAGGACCGCCTCATCCATGCCCAACAGCGGAGCGAGCTGATGAGCGGCCTCAGCCGGGCCTCGCCCAACCTCATTCCCATCATCGTCGCGGTGCACGTAGGACCGAATGTTCACCTGGTTGACCGCGATGTCGTAGGTCTGAATCGAATTCGCCAGGACGACGCCCGTCGCGTCGACGATCGAGCCGCGCGCGGCGGCCACCGACGTCGACGACGTGCGCACGCGCTGCCCCTGAGCAGCCAGGGAGGGCCCCTCAATGATCTGAAGCTGGACCAGGCGCACGCCACACAGGCTCAGCGCCCCGATGATCAGAATCAGGATCCAGCGCGAGCGCGTGAAGACGGTATCCATAGGAATGACGCTCCGCGTTACTTGGCGGGGGTCCCGCCCTCAACGGTTCCCGTCTCGAGCGTGATGAAGCCCGAGGTGCCAGCGGGGACCATGCCGTTAGCCTTCGCGGCCTTCTCGAGCTCCGCGGGCGAGGCCTTGCGGTCCAGTTCGGCGCGCATGGTCCACGACTGTGCTTCCAGCTCGTTGAGCGCCAGCTGCTGCTCGCGAATCTCGAAGGAAGTCTGCGCCATGCGGGTGTTGAGCACCATCGACGCGAGCACGGAGGCCAGGGCGACGGCGACGAGGAGCATGAGGATGGCCACGGCCGAGCGACGCGGACGAGTCCCCTCGACGATACGAAGCTCGCGAACCTCCTCACGGCGCAGTTCAGGGCGGGCCGCAGGACGTGCCTTGGCAGTTGCTGCACTCATGAGAGATCCTTCCATTCGCGAATAAGTTCCGCTCCGCGCAGTCGCACGGAAGCCGATCGGGGGTTGTGGTCTTGTTCGGCTCGGTCGGCGCGATTCGCGCCCTTGGTGAGCAGTCTGAGGCTGGGTGCCATCTCGTCGGGGATGATCGGCAACCCGGGGGGCGCGGCACTGGTAGAACCGCGGCGCAAGATGTCTTTGACTAGTCGGTCTTCGAGACTCTGGTACGACTCGACCACCAGGCGCCCTCCGACCCTCAGGCACGACAGGGCGCGCGGCAGGGCACGCTCCAAGATGGTGAGCTCATCGTTGACGGCCACGCGCAGCGCCTGGAAGGTGCGTTTTGCGGGGTTGCCGCCGGTGCGGCGCGCCGGTGCGGGGATGGCCTCGCGGATGATGTCGACGAGTTCACCCGTGCGCGTGATGGGGGCGTCGTCCCTGCGGCGAATGATCAGTCGCGCGATGCGGGGCGCAAACTTCTCTTCGCCGTAGGTACGCAGGATCCGGATGAGCTCCCCCTCCGAGGCGGTGGCCAGGAGGTCAGCGGCGCTGCGTCCGGCGGTCGCGTCCATACGCATGTCGAGCGGCGCGTCCTTCGAATAGGCGAAGCCCCGGTCAGCCTCGTCGAGCTGGAGGGAGGACACTCCCAGGTCCATGAGGACCCCGTCGATGCGCGCGCCGCGACCGCACTGCTCGGCCACGGCCTCGTCGATGCGATCGTAGGTCGTGTGGACCGCGCGGAAGCGACTCCCGAATCGTCGGAGGCGAGCGGAGGCAAGCGCGATAGCCTGCGGGTCACGGTCGATACCGATAACGGTCAGCTCGTCGAAGCGCTCGAGCGCGCCCTCGGTGTGACCGCCCATCCCCAAGGTGGCGTCCACCAGGACGGCTCCGGGGGCGTCAATCGCGGGCGCGAGCATGTCGAGGCACTCGGCGAGGAGGACGGGGACGTGGCGCTCGGCAGCGGGGCGACCGAGGTCGACCTCGTCGGCCGAGCCCGCGGGGCGCGACGAATCGCGCACCGAGTCCAGTGCATGCGCCATGCCACACCTCCTTGTCGTTCGTCGCGACCGGTGTCCGACCCGTCCACCCAGGTCCCCCACCGTGCTCCGCCACCGGGGAAGTGATGTCGGAACAGCGGGCGGAGACCTCGGAGTACGGGTCAGAACATCCCGGGAATAATTTCTTCTGCTGTATTGGAGAAGACCTCTTCCTGGACGGCGAGATATTCGCGCCAGGCCGAGGCGTTCCAGATTTCGGCTCGCGAGCCCGCGCCGATGACAGCGAGCTCACGGTCCAGCCCCGCGTATGCGCGCAGGTCCGCGGGGACGCTGATACGCCCCTGCTTGTCCGGAATCTCCTTATAGGCCCCCGAGAGCATCACACGGATCCAGTCGCGCGCCTGTTTGGAGGACAGGGGTGCGCGGCGAAGCTCCGCGGTCATGCTCTCGAATTCCGCAGCGGGGAAGGCGTACACGCAGTGCTCTTGGCCGCGAGTGAGGACGATCCCGCCCTCCATGTCCTCGCGAAAGCGCGCGGGCAGGAACATGCGTCCTTTGTCGTCGAGCTTGGGCTCATACGTGCCGAGGAACATGTCACCGCCCTCCCCTGTTCGGAACTTTCCCCCACTTTAACCCACCAAGCCCCATGTTTACAGAGAAACGTGCGGCGTGGCGCGCGATACTTACGGCATTTTTGGCATGTTTCCAACGAAAAATTGCCGTGGAGAAAAGTGGAGGAAATCTAGCACACAATCTGCATGCGAGGAGGGCCATTCACAATCCGCCGTCATCAAGCCCGGGCTGCACACGTGAGATATTTCCTTGATATTCCGCGGATTATCAACGAGGCCGGGACGCGCTCGGGCGCAGCTCCCCCACCCGTGGAGGGCGGTGGGGAGGAGAGTGGGGAACCCCGTGGGGCACGGTGGGAAACCCCGTGGGGCACGGTGGGGAACCCCGTGGGGCACGGTGGGGAACCCCGTGGGGCACGGTGGGGAGCGCCCGGGGCGGATGGGGGTTTTGCACCATTAGAAGCATCGCTACGGCGTGTCGCCGGCGTGTCGCATCCCTATTGATGCAATTTCCCCCCTCGCAACGGGGAGGAGAGTGGGGAACCCCCGTGGGGCACGGTGGGGAGCGCCGTGGGGAGGAGAGTGGGGAACCCCGTGGGGCACGGTGGGGAGCGCGTGGGAAGCGCGGCAGGGAGGCTAGATCGCCCCCCACAGACACCGAAGCGGGGGCGCGCCCACGCGCACCCCCGCCCCTCAACCCGGCAGTCGGTCAGGTCAGTCGTCGTTCTTCCGGTCGTCCCAGCGTCGTTCCTGATCCTGAATGAAAGAGTCCCAGCCGCCGCTTTCCTTGTTCTTCTTCCGCTTGGCGGCCTGTCCCGTCTCCTCCGAGGACGTCGCCCCCGGGCGGGACAGCGCGAACAGGACGCCGGCGACGGTCAGCGCGAAACCGACGACCCCGAGCAGGATCGACACGACCGAGTACCCCAAAGAGACGGCCGCGACCAGGACGACCATGCCCAAGACAGCTCCCCCAAAGCCGAGGGCGATGCGTCGAGGCGCCCGCGGCCCGCTCGAGGGCTCGGACTCCTCCGCGGCAGCAGGAGCGGACATCTGTGAGGCCAGCGCGGGGTCCTCCTCGCGCAGGGACGCCTCCATCTGCTCCAGGACCTTCTTCTCATACTCGGTGAGAGCCATTGCGTGCCCCTTTCGGACGGTAACTGCTCACAAGCTTAGCGTGTGCCCTACTCGGGAGACGAACCGGCTCACAGGAGCATCCCCTGCTCGCCGCGCGCATCACCGGCAGACCCAGCCGAGGCCTCGGGCGAGTCGGACCTGCCCGAGGAGTGTCCGTCCTCCGCTCCAAAGGAACGCCTCCCCGGGACCTTCTTTCCCAGGAGGGTGGCCGGCGCCAGGGCCCCGGCACCGAACTTGGAGCGAATCTGATCCATCGCACGCTCGGAGGCTGCGGGGCGCTCGTCCCGGTCCAGTGTCACGGCCACGCCACCGGAACGCGACTGCAAGCCCTCCACGCGCACGCCGAAAAGCCTCACTCCCCCGATCGGCATGTCCTCGCGGGCAAACAAAGACTGGGCAGCGCGAGCGATGTCTCGTCCGGTGTCGGTGGGGGCGACCAGGCTCACGCTGCGCGTGATCGTGTGAAAGTCGGCGCCTCGCATCTTGATCCCGACCGTCCATCCGACAACTCCCCCGGCGCGTAGCCTGCGCGCACAGTCGTGAGCGGCGGCCAGGATGAACTCCTCGATCAGCTCCCGCGAGCGCACGTCCTCCTCGAAGGTACGTTCCATGCCGACGGACTTCTCGGGGCGTGAGGCGGCGACCGGGCGTGGGTCGATGCCCCAGGCGAGGTCGTGGAGATGGTGGGCGGCGGCGACGCCGAGCAGCTTGGACAGGCGCGCAACGGGGGCATGGGCGAGGTCACCGATCGTGTCAATACCCTCGCGGTCGAGGATGGCCCCAGTCCTGCCGCCGACTCCCCACAGTGCGCCGACGGGCAGGCCGTGCAAGAAGTCGACGGTGGCTGGTGCGGGGATGAGCAGGAGGCCGTCGGGCTTGGCATGCGAGGAGGCGATCTTAGCGACCGACTTGGTGGCGGCGATACCCACTGAGGCGGGCAAGCCCACGCTCTCTCGGATGCGGGCGCGGATGAGGCGGGCGATGCGGGTGGGAGTCCCCAGGCGGCGCCGGGCACCGGACACGTCGAGGAAGGCCTCGTCGATGGAGACCTGTTCGAGGTCGGGGGTCACGGTGGCGAGAATCTCCATAACCTGGCGGGAGTAGCGGCG
>NZ_ALIY01000069.1:0-3237 GCF_000283035.1 Actinomyces sp. ICM58 | reverse complement strand
CCGCTGGTGGCAACGTCGGCCCACACTCCACAGCCCGCGAGCCTGGCCGCGCCCGGCCACACCCGGCTGCCAACGCGCCTCTACCAACCACAACCTCGCCCGCCTGGCCGCGCCCGGCCACACCCGGCTGCCAACGCGGGCAACAACGCACCCTGCGCCCCCGCCCCGCCCGCCCACACCCGGCCAACCAACAAGGGCCCGCACCCCTACACTGGTGGCATGCACGATCCGACGCTGTCCACGATGGAGCACCGCGACCTCGTTGAGGCGCTGGCGCTCAGCCATGTCCTCCCGCACGAGACGCTTCCCGCCGAGGAATGCCTGGGGCGCCGCCTGGCTGTCGACCTCCACTCGTTGATCCCGCTGCCGCCGTTCACGAATTCCGCGATGGATGGCTTCGCGCTGCGCCGCGAGGACCTGGCGGGCGATGGCCCGTGGACGCTGCCGGTCGTGGCTGACATTCCGGCGGGTGACACCCGCGTGCACTTCCTTGAGGCCGGCCAGGCGATGCGCATTATGACGGGCTCTCCCCTCCCCGAGGGCGCGGACACGGTCGTCAAGGTCGAGCACACGGACCATGCGCCCGGCGTCGCGCAGGCACCCGACACGGTCCAGGTCCGCGTGGCCCCGACGCACGGCGCGAATGTGCGTGTCGCGGGCGAGGCCCTCGAGGCGGGTTCCCAGGTCCTCACGGCGGGCCGCCTCCTGGATGGGACTGCGCTGGCGGCGGCGATCTCGGTGGGGCATGGGACGTTGACGGTCCTGCCGCGCCCTCGCGTCGTCGTGGTGTCGACGGGCGCCGAGCTGAGGAGTGCGGGCGAGGAGCTGGAACGCGGCCAGATCCCGGACTCGAACGGGGTCCTGCTGCGTGGCCTCGTGGAGGAGGCGGGCGGGCGGGTTGTCGCTCATCTGCGTACAGGTGACACGCCGGAGGAACTGCGCCGAGCCTTCGACGATGCTCCCGACGCTGACCTGGTGATCACCGCGGGCGGTATTTCGGCGGGGGCCTACGAGGTGGTGCGGCTGACGCTTGGCACGGATGCGGGCTTCCATCATGTCGCCCAGCAGCCGGGTGGTCCGCAGGGTGTGGGGTCGACGCCGGTGGGTGCGCACAGGCGTGAGACTCCGATCATCTGTTTGCCGGGCAACCCGGTGTCGGTGTTCACGACGTTCCACATGTACGTGGCGGGCGCGCTGGCGGTCATGTCGGGCCTGGTCCTCCCCGAGCGCGGTGCGACCGTTCCGAGCGCCGTCATTGCGCGGGCGCGCGTGGGGTGGGAGTCGCCGGAGGGTAAGACTCAGTTCATTCCGCTGCGTTTCGTTGACGAGGCCGGGGCGTGTTCTTCTGCTGCCGCCGGGTTGGGGGGCGGCGAGGCCGTCGCGCCCGAGGCCGGGGCCCGCTGGGTCGAGCCCGTGCACCCGTTGGGGTCGAAGTCGCATTTGGTGGCGTCGTTGGCGCGGGCGCAGGGCATTGGTGTGGTGGCGCCGGAGCGCGGCGCGGTTGAGGCTGGCGAGGAGCTGGCCGTCGTGGCGCTGGTGGGCTGAGAGGCGCGTCGTTCAGCAGTTAGTACTAGGTCGTTTCGACGAAAGGATTCCCGTGAAGTTGACGCATCTGAACGAGGAGGGGGCCGCCTACATGGTGGACGTGACGGCGAAGAGCCCGACGGTTCGCCAGGCGAGCGCCGTGTGTCGCGTGGATTGTTCGCCCGAGGTTATGCGGGCATTGCGCGAGGGCACTGTGCCGAAGGGGGATGTGCTGGCGGTGGCCCGCGTGGCGGGTATCGCGGCGGCGAAGCGCGTGCCGGAGCTGTTGCCGCTCGCGCACACGATCGGCGTGCACGGGTGCGAGGTGGATCTGGGCCTGGAGGTTGATCACGTGGCGATCCGCGCGACGGTGCGCACGGCGGATCGGACGGGCGTGGAGATGGAGGCGTTGACGTCGGTGACGGTGGCGGCCTTGGCGATTGTCGACATGGTGAAGGGCGTGGATCGCTCGGCTCGTATCACCGAGGCGAAGATTGTCGCAAAGTCGGGTGGGCGCAGCGGCGACTGGGTGCGCCCGGAGGACTGATCGCAGGGCTCTGACCGACGAGGCGGCACTCACCGACGAGGCAGTGCTCACCGACGAGGCTTGGGCCGCCCGGGGTGTTCGTGCTCGCCGGGCGCTCGCCGAGCGGTCGCCTCGTGTGAGGGGGCGCCCGGGCGCAAACCCGTGCACGCGGGCTTGTTCGCGCACACTCGCGCCCGCGCGGATATGCACGCGGGAGGGTTGCGCTTAGGCGCGCGGGTGGTCGCCGCCGGCGAGCTGGTCGATGATGTGGGCGGCGAGTGGGCCGATGACGGCCACAGCGTCGGTGACGCCGCCGCGCGAGCCGGGCGCGTTGACGACGAGGGCGCCCTCGGGGGATCGTGCGGTGACGCCGACGAGGCCTCGTGACAGGGCGGCGGAGGCGATTTTTTCTTCGCCGCGGCGTCGGATCGCGTTGGCGAGGCCGTCGATGCGGGTGGCGAGGAGAGGCTCGGTGGCCTCGGGGGTGACGTCGCGGGGCGCGAAGCCGGTGCCGCCGGTCGTGAAGACGAGACGGGCGCCGTCCTCCACGGCGGCGATGATCGCGGCGCGGATGGGGCCGACGTCGTCGGGGACGACCACCACGGAGGCTTCGATGCTGTGCTCGGCGAGGAGGCGGGCGGCGAGGGGGCCGGAGAGGTCCTCGGCGTTGCCCGCGGAGCACCGGTCGGAGACGGTGATGACGCGCGCGGGGATCATGTTAGTGGCGTGCGTTGCCGCGGCGTCGCCCGGAGCGGCGCACGCGGATGCCGGAGGTGATGGGGTCGACGTCGCTGAACTGGCGCGGGGAGAGTTCGTAGTCGACGCGGCGCGCGGGTTCGGGTTCGAAGGCCTGCGGGAGCGGGCGCTGCGGGCGCGCGGTGGTGCGCTGTTTGGCTCGCTGGGGGAACACGGGGGGCACCGGGGCGTCGATGATCTGCGGGGCGGGTTCGGGGGTGGGCGGCGGGGTGACGGTGTCGCTGAGCGGCTGGACGGCGGGGCGCTTAGGCTGGGCTGGCGTGTAGATTCCGGCGGGCACGGTGGCGGTGGGGCGCACGTGCACGGGGCGGATTTGGGGGACGGATTTGGTGACGGGGCCGCGCGTGGTGTCGGGGGAGACGGCGGGCATGACGGGGGCAGCACTGCGGTAGGGCGGCTGCGAGGCGGGGGGCACCGTTTCGCCGGCGGGG
>NZ_ALIY01000068.1:0-2700 GCF_000283035.1 Actinomyces sp. ICM58 | reverse complement strand
CCGAGGCCTGGCCCGCCTGGTCGACCGTGCCCCACGCCCCGCACTCGCGGCACTGGCCCACCCACTTGGGGGAGGTCCACCCGCAGTCGGAGCAACGGTAGGTGATCTTCTCTTTCGCCATGCCCCCACGGTAACGCGAGGCACCCACATCTGCGTCCCGCCCGCGCGACCAGAGGCGCCTCCCGCGCGAGGTACGCGACTGCCTCCTCCGGTTGAGAACGCCCCACCATATGTGACGGAGGGTGCTCCACGTCAAGGTGCGGTGCCCTGACCATCCCGAGGGGTCAGGCGCTCGCGGATTTCGGTGATCAGTCGTTTGGCGCCCCAGTGGGGTGGGCGCGACGTGGGGTCGACGCGGCGCAGGAGCGAGGGCGTGTGGTAGTGCCACTTGTCTTCGGATTCGCCGACGATGCGTGCGCTCAGGCGTGCCGATCCGAAGAGCTGGCCCGTCGTGGTGGCTTCGAGGAGGACGCCGCCCTGGTCGGTGACGTCCACCCACACGTGCGGCCCGGGCCCCGGGACGAAGGAGGCGGGTCCGGGGAAGAGGACGTCGACAGCGCGAGGGTCGGGCGCCTCGGCGTGGACACGTCCCTGCGCGGTGATGACGACGGGGACGCGCGTGCCCGAGGGCAGTTCGATGAAGTCTTTGTGCCAGTGTTCCTGCCGGGTCCCTCCCCAGGGGAGGCGGAGCTCCTCGAGGGGCCCGGGGGTTGGTCGTGCGGGCGCGATCATGGATTCGTGGGCGTAGGGGCCGGTCTCCGAGGCGGGAATGTCTGCGTGGAATCCGCCTATCTCGTCGCCCCACATGCCGGCTTCTTCGATGGCGGGACTCCAGGGCGCGTGGACGCTCATCGCCGCCATCGTCTCACCGTTCGCGTCGGGGTGCAGGCTGGTGACGACGCCGGTGAGACCCCAGTGGAGGACGTGCGTCGTGCACACGAGGGTGTCGGTTGTCGCCAGGTCGACGACGCCCCACGCGTTGACCGTCACGCCGGACTGGGAGAGCGCGGATCCGAGCATGCAGCGCAGCACGCGGCGGTCCGTCGCGTCGGCCAGGGCGCGGCGCCGGTCGATTGGTCGGACGGGAACCCAGCCATGGCCTCGTGCAAAGGTGCGTTCGAAGATCGTCGCGAGCGTCGAGAAGTCGCCCGGGTTGCCGAGTCCTCCCCAGTGCCACAGCCCGTTCGTCTCCGCGTTCCAGTGCGCGAGGACGCGCGAGTTTCCCTCTTCGTCGACGGCTTCGATGCGGGCGCCGGGCAGGAGGGTCATGGGTTCGCTCGAGTGCCACCAGGGGGCCGAGGCGGGGGCGGCGCCGGGCGGGTCCTGTCGGGTGAGGGTGGCTTCGATGTCGGGGAGGACGTCGAAGTGCAGCAGATAGACGCACGAGGAGCGTTCCTCGTTCCCGGTCGTGTCCGTGGCCGGTGGGAGTCCCTGCGCGTTGGGGGGCGGGCCCGTGAAGGAGGCGAGGGTGCCGGACTCGCAGAGCCAGCCTAGGTCCATGAGCTGGAGGATCGCGGACGCGGTGGGGCGGCGCGGGAGGGCGTCTGCCGGGAGGAAGAATCCTTGGGCGTAGGCTCTGCAGAATCCGCCTTCCGTCGCGTTGGTCAGGTAGGCGCGGGCGCGGCGCGGCGTCAGGAGTTGGACGTAGCGGGTGGGCGCGTGGGGGATTTCGGTGAGGGACCGGTCCTGGTCACGAGGCCGTGGCCGGGTGGGGGAGTCGGGCATGGGCGTGGGGCAGGTCAGGGCCTGTTGGCGAAGTACTCCAACAGGTGCGAGTCGCCGGAGACGATGATTTCGTCGTCCGCGTTGATGCGCGTCGAGGCGTTCGCGTATTCGAACCGCTGCTTGGGTCGGCGAATCGCCAGGACGTTGACGCCGTAGCGGCCGCGCAGGTCCAGTTCCTCCAGCGAGAAGCCGTGCACTTCTTTGGGTGGGCGAAGCTTCATGATGGAAAAACCGTCTTTTTCCATCTCGATGTAGTCGACCATGCGTCCGCCGACGAGGTGCGCGGTGCGTTTTCCCGCGTCCAGGTCGGGGTAGACGACGTGGTGGGCGCCGACGCGGCGCAGGATGCGCCCGTGCTGGGAGGAGGTTGCCTTGACCCAGATGGAGGAGATGCCCATGTCGACGAGGTTGGCGGTGATGAGCACGGCGGCCTCAAGGGAGGAGCCCACGCCGACGACGGCGCTGCGGAATTCGCGCGCGCCCAGCTGCTCGAGGGCGTCCTTGGAGGTGGCGTCAGCTTCAACCAGGGGGAAACGACCCGCGAAGGCTTGCACGCGCGCGGGGTTCTTTTCGACGGCCAGGATCTCGTAGCCGAGCTGGTCCTGTGTGACCGCGACGGCGGACCCGAAGCGGCCCAGTCCGATGACGAGTGTGCCCGACTGGAGGTCTTTTGACTCACGTTCTTCTGTCATGCCTCCATTGTTCCCTCCCGTGGTGCTGCGCGCGAACTGTGTGAGGGTGAGGCGTGGGCGTCTCACCTGTCGGCGTGGGCCCGGTGCGGTGACGATAGATGCTGATGAATAAGAGGCGTGTTCGTGTCAGTGGGCGTCGGTATTGCGAAGCGCGGTGGGATATCTGAGGGGAAATGTGCCAAAAGGTTAGACTTTTGGTGGGTTGTGTGGTTAGACTGGCGTTGCAATTAGGGCGTTCCCGTTGTGGGGGCGTTCTCCCATCGATGATCTGGGAGGAAATATG
>NZ_ALIY01000067.1:0-14359 GCF_000283035.1 Actinomyces sp. ICM58 | reverse complement strand
GAAGAAGCCGCCGTCAAACTCTTATGGCTCGCCATCTGCAACATCGAAGACAAACGAGCCGCCCAGCGCCTCACAGACGCAGGAAAACCCCCCAACAAACGAACAGGACACACCCGCCTCATCCAAGGACACACCACCACCAACTGGAAACAAGCCCTCGCCCAACTCACCACCGCCTACCCCGACCGAATCACCCCCTACCTCTAACCCCCATACACAGAAAAATTGACAGGCTCCGATTTCGGGGGCAGGTGCATATGGCAAGGTAAAGAACCCAAGCGAACTCGAGGTGGATCGCCAGGAGCATCAAAGGGCAGCCTACATGGTGGCACGCCAAAGGGGGCTCAGTGAGCGAGAGTGGTACAAGGTCGTCGAAGCCACCAAGCAGAGCTAGACAATCGTAGCCGCGGAGGATGTGCACGCCCACGCCCTGCACATCCTCCCGCGTCAACGTGGTCGCCGCTCAGACGTGCACATATGACACGATTCACTGAACGGGTGTGCAGGGGGTTTACTCTGCGAGTGCTGGACCGCACTCACTGGATTCAGTTCATCTCAATTTGGTGAGGACTATGACGCCACACGTCTGACAAATCAGCCCACAACCAACCCACACGTGCCCCAAAAACCCGCCAAGGCCTCGTCCCACACGGACCCGAACAGTGAACGCCACCACCCCCTTGTCCTAGGATTGGGGCACGCCGACGCGCCCCCAAGGACGGGAACGCCCGGCACGCAGCAGCACCGCACAAGCGACACCGCGGGAGTGGCCAGCAAGGAAGCACAGCCACCCCACGCGTCGCCGCACCCCAGCGGAGCCGCCGCACGCACAACCACAACCCCAACACCGATGTTGACCACACCAGAGGAGTTCCGATGAAGTCCCGCCTCGCAGCAACAACGCTCGTCACCGTGTCCGCATGCGCCCTCGCACTCGGTGCCTGCACGATGGACGACGCCACCCAATCCGCATCCGGCACCAAGACCGGCGGCGGAGACGGCAACTACACTATCGCCGTCGTCCCCAAGGACGCCACCAACCCCTGGTTCGTCCGCATGGAAACCGGCGTGAACAAGTACGCCGCCGACACCGGCATGAACGTCTTCCAGAAGGGCCCCGCCGAAACCGACGCCACCATGCAGGCCCAAGTCATCCAAGACCTCATCGCCCAAGGCGTCGACGCCATCTGCGTCGTCCCCGTCGACCCCGGAGCCATCGAACCCGTCCTCAAGCAAGCCATGGACGCAGGCATCGTCGTCGTCACCCACGAAGGCGCCTCCCAGCAAAACACGATGTACGACATCGAAGCCTTCAACAACACGGAATACGGCGCGTTCATCATGGACAACCTCGCCGAAGCCATGGGTGAAGAAGGCGTCTACACCACCATGGTCGGCCACGTCACCAACGCCTCCCACAACGAATGGGCAGACGGCGCCGTCGCCCACCAGAAGGAGAAATACCCCAACATGACGCTGCTCGAAGCCGAGCCCCGCGTCGAATCCCAAGACAACGGTGAAACCGCCTACCAGACCGCCAAGGAAGTCCTCAAGAAGTACCCCGAAGTCAAGGGCATCCTCGGCACCTCCTCCTTCGACGCGCCCGGCACCGCCCGCGCCATCGACGAACTCGGCCTGAAAGGCAAGGTCTTCACCGCCGGCACCGGCATGCCCGCCGCCAACGCGCAAATCCTCAAAGACGGATCCGTGTCCACCCTGACCCTGTGGGATCCCGCGAACGCCGGCTACGCGATGGCCTCCTTGGCCACGAAGATCCTCAACGGTGAAAAGATCGAAGACGGCGTGAACCTGGGCGTCGAAGGCTACGAAAGCATGCACTTCTCGCCTGGCTCCACCAAGGTCCTCGAGGGCACCGGCTGGCTCAAGATCACCAAGGACAACGTCGACTCCCTCGGCTTCTGACCCGCAAATAGGAGACGACAACCCGGGCGCCACGGCCTCGTCACCCACTCCAACGACGAGGCCGTGGCCGGGCCACCCCGCGCGCGCACCCTCACGCCCCCTCGCGTCACGCGACCGCGCGTGAGGGTGGCCTCCGGGCGGCGGGATACGTCGGAAAGGACACCACATGGACACCCCAGTGCTGGCGGTACGACACGTCAGCAAATCCTTCGCAGGCGTGCGAGCCCTGGTCGACATCGACCTGGAGATCGCGCCCGGAGAAATCCACTGCCTGGCCGGAGAAAACGGGTCGGGCAAATCCACCCTCATCAAGGTGATCTCCGGGGTGCACACCCCCGAACACGGGACGGTCTCGATTGACGGTCGCGACTTCACGCGCCTGACGCCCGCCGCCGCCATCGACGCGGGCGTGCGCGTCATCTACCAGGATTTCTCGATCTTCCCGAACCTCTCCGTTATGGAGAACATCGCGCTGGGCAGCGAAGTGGCCGCCGGGCGTCGCCTGGTGAACCGTTCCCGCATGCGTGAGGTCGCGCGCGAGGCCGTAGCGAAGATCGGCTTCGACGTGGACCTCGACGAACTTGTCGGCAACCTATCCGTCGCCGACAAGCAGCTCGTCGCCATCAGCCGCGCCCTCATGGGCGACGCGAAGCTCATCATCATGGACGAACCCACGACCGCCCTCACCAAGAAAGAAGTGCGCGCCCTCTTCGACATCGTCGCCGACCTCCAATCGCGCGGCATCGCGATCCTCTTCGTCTCCCACAAGCTCGAAGAAGTCTTCGAAATCGCGGAGCGCTTCACGATCCTGCGCAGCGGTCACAAGGTCATCACCTGCCCGAAAGAAAAGCTCGACCGAGCCAGCTTCGCCCGCCACATGACGGGGCGCGACTTTGCGGAGGAACGCTACCAGCCCGGAGACATCGACGAGGCCCCGGTCCTCCAGGTGGAGGGAGCAACCGTGGGCGGCGCTTTCACCGACGCGTCACTGAGCGTGCGGCCCGGCGAAATCCTCGGCATCACCGGCCTGCTGGGCTCCGGACGCACCGAGCTCGCCATGTCCCTCTTCGGGATGCTACCCATCGACTCCGGGCGCATCCGCGTCAAAGGCCACGACGTCACCCTGCGCGGCGTGCGCGACGCGATCGAAGCCGGCATCGCCTACGTGCCCGAAGACCGCCTCACCGAAGGCCTCTTCCTATCCCGCTCGATCGGTGAAAACATCACGATCTCCGAAATGGAATCCTTCACCAAGGCCCTGGGATTCATCGACAAGAAAGCCATCCGCGCCGAAGAAAAGAAGTGGGTGAAGCGCCTCGACGTCGTCACCCCCGACCCCGCCAACGCCGTCAACACCCTGTCGGGCGGCAACCAGCAAAAGGTCGTGTTGGCCAAGTGGCTCGCCACCAAACCCTCCGTCCTCATCCTCAACGGACCCACCGTCGGCGTCGACATCGGCTCCAAATTCACGATCCACTCCATCCTGCGCGAACTCGCCTCCCAAGGCATGGGAGTCATCATCATCTCCGACGACATCGCCGAAGTACTCACCAACTGCTCGACAATCGCCATCATGCGCGCCGGACACCTGAGCGAGCCCATGAGCCCCGACAACCTCACCGAAGCCGAACTGACACGGCTCCTGTCCGAGGACCACGCCCCGGCCTCGTCCACCGAAGGGGGAGAAAACTAATGCCCCGACTCATCACGAAAGCCTTGCGCGCCAACGAATTCTGGGTGTTCCTGGTCATCGCTGCGCTCACCCTCGTCATCCAGGCGCGCTCCGGACAGTTCTACACGGCCAACAACCTCGTCGACCTGGCCGGCGCGATGGTGGTTCCCGGCCTCTTCGCCGTCGCCGCCCACCTGGTCCTCGTCTCAGGAGGCATCGACGTGTCCTTCCCGGCGCTGGCCTCCCTCGCGGTCTACATGACCACGAAGATGCTCGTCGACAACGGATGGAACGGGCCCGTCATCGTGCCGTTCCTGATCGCCGCCGCCCTCGGAGCCATCCTGGGCGCCTTCAACGGCATCTTCACCTCCCGGCTGACCGTCCCCACGCTGATCATCACCCTGGGCACCGCCAACGTCTTCAACGGCGTCATGCAAGGCGCACTCAAATCCGTGCAGATCAACACGATCCCCGAATCCATGCGCGCCTTCGGATTGTCATCCCTGTTCGTCGCCCGCAACGAAAGCTCCGGCCTGCAATCCTCCATGCCCGTGTCCTTCCTGATCCTCGTCGCGGTCGTCGCGGTCGCCTTCTTCATCACCCGGTACACGATGTTCGGGCGCGCCCTCTTCGCCATCGGCGGCGACGAAAGCGCAGCCGCCCGCGTCGGCTTCAAGGTGCGCGCCACCAAGTTCTGGCTCTACGTCCTCGTCGGAGTCATCGCCGCCCTGGCCGGCATGGTCCGCACCTGCTCCATGGGACAGATGCACCCCACCAACCTGCTCGGCATGGAAATGATGGTCATCGCGGCCGTCGTCCTGGGCGGCACCGCCATCACCGGCGGCAAGGGCTCCCTCACCGGCGTCATGCTCGGCACGCTGCTCATCGTCATCGTCCAAAACTCCATGATCCTCATGGGAATCCCGACGTTCTGGCAGGGCTTCGCCCTGGGCCTGCTCATCATCGTGGGAACCGGCGTCTCCGCGCTCCAGGTCATGCGCGCCCGCCGCAACGCACACTAGGAGGACCACATGTCAACGCTTCTCGCATCCCCGCGCCTCGCTTTCCTCAAAAAGGACAGCTACATGACGCGCCTTGTCATCGTCTTCGTCCTCCTGCTCATCTTCTTCGCCGCCGCGCGCCCCGGCCCCTTCTTCGCCGTGCGCACCTGGCAGTCGATGGCCGTCCAATTCCCCGAATTCGGCCTCATGAGCCTGGGCGTCATGTTCACGATGTTCACCGCCGGCATCGACCTGTCCGTCGTCGCCATCGCGAACGTCACCTCTATCTGCGCCGCCCTCACGCTGCGCGCCACCCTCGCCGAGGCCGTCACCCCCTCGTCCTTGGCCATGGCCGTCCTCATCGCGCTGGGCGTCGCCCTGGTGGTCGGGGTCGTGTGCGGGCTCATCAACGGCATCCTCGTCGCGGTCCTGAAGATCCCGCCCATCCTCGCGACCCTGGGTACCCTCGAACTCTTCGGCGGCGTCGCCCTCATCCTCACCGAAGGAAAACCCGTCTCCGGAGTCCCCACAGCGTTCGGGATGATCTTCACGGCGAAGGTGGCCGGCCTCGTCCCCGTGCCCCTCGTCGTCTTCCTCGTGTGCGCGGCCGTCGCCGGCGCCATCGTCGCCTTCACGGGCTTTGGGACCACGATCCTCATGCTCGGCACCAACGACACTGCGGCGCGCTTCTCGGGCCTGAAAGTCACCAGCCTCCTGATTCGCACCTACGTGCTCTCCGGCGTCATGGCCGCCATGGCCGGCATCGTCATGCTCGCGAACTACAACTCCGCGAAAGCCGACTACGGCGCCTCCTACACGCTGCTTACCGTCCTCATCGTCGTCCTCGGCGGCGTCAACCCCAACGGCGGCTCCGGGCGCCTGGGCGGCGTCCTCCTGTCCATTCTCATGCTCCAGGTCCTCTCCTCCGGCCTGAACATGTTCCCCAACATCTCCAACTTCTACAGGCCCCTCATCTGGGGCGGCGTCCTGCTGCTCGTCATCTGCATGAACGAGGGCCTCTTCTCCTTCCCCAAACTGCGCAAACTCCTGAAAGGACGCTCCCATGCTGACAGTTAAAGACAAGCACGTCGTCGTCGGCGCCGACTTCGCCGGGTTCCCCCTCAAGGAAGCCGTCAAAGCCCACCTCGAGGAACGCGGCTGGACCGTCACCGACCTGACGCCCGATGCCGACACCGCGCCCATGTACCACCGCGTCGGCTTCGCGCTCGGCGCCCAAATCGCCGAAGGCACCTTCGAGCGTGCCCTCGCCTTCTGCGGCACCGGCATGGGCATCCACATCGCCGCCTCCAAGGTCCCTCACGTGCACGCCGCCGTGTGTGAATCCGTGCCCGCCGCGCGGCGCTGCGCCGCCGCCAACAACGCAAACCTGCTCGCCATGGGCGCCTTCTACGTCGCCCCGCGCACCGCGATGGCCATGGCGGACGCCTTCCTCGAGTCCTCCCTCGGGTCCGGGTACGAGGCCTGGGACGGCTTCTACGAGTACCACCGCATCGGGTACGACGAATGCGACAACTTCGACTACGAGGCCTACAAGGCCAACGGCTTCGAGGTCGTCAACCCGGGGTTTGCTGTCTTGGCGGAGCAGCCGAAGGGGTTGGCGTACTGAGGTGATGCCGTGACAGAGGTGGGGGCTACCGGGAGCCCCCACCCCTGTGTGAATGGGCTGTCACTCGTGACCTGGGTGAGAACTCAGGCAATGCCGAGGCTGGAGGATCGGCCACGTCCTTACTCGTGTGATTGTTTTTCGAGAGCGTTGAACCAGGCTGTGAAGAGACGCATCGCCGTATCTGCAAGGTCATCGATCTCGGAGATTGGTTTGGAGTGTGCTCGGACGCCGAGGGACCAGTTGATGTATCCCTGGGCGAGCCAGGGAGCATCCGCCAGGTACTTCATCGTGAGATCTTTGCGGAGCGGCCCGAGAGGTCGTGGCGAGGTGCCAGGCTTATTGGTCTTAAGGTCGAACGTGCTGGGATCCCCCTCCAACACGGTCTCATAGAGCACTAGAGCGTTTGTTACCCACGATGGTACGTCGTTTGAATCCAAGGGTGGATAGCACTTGTCAGTTTCCTCAACGTAGGTTCCAGCGTAATATTCGAGGCGCACATCGCTGAAGACTGCTGGCATCTTCCGGCCGGTCACCTGAATCTGTCCGCAAAGCCAATCACCGTTAGGGAGCTCTGGGGATTCGATAGTGATTCCCGGCATCGCTGAATCCCCGCGATTGACTTCGAGGTACCACCCGTCTGGGATCGTCAGCTTCTTCAGCGTCTTGCGCAGCACCCGCTCCACCTGGACTTTCGACGCGGGGAGGGACTCGACGTCTGACAGTAGAACGCGAGCGTCGGGGAACTCGGGGAGTATTTCTGCCCAGGTGAGAACGCGCGCGACCTGATCCTGGTGTTCCGTAGCATCATCAGCGTCGAGGAGAAGGAGCATGAGGTAATCGGCGACTTTCGATTCTCTCTCTAGTTGATCCTCACTGATCTCGTGGTCAATCTTGGCTTCGATGGCAATGGTTTTGTGCTCGAACTCCAGAAGAATGTCCACGCGCTGATCTCTTTCGCACCCTACATCGGTCAGTTCGCCGAGCTTCACGCCCAACAGAGACGAGAAGTAGCGCTCAGTTACTTTCGGATCGTGGCGGAATTCTGCGGCCAACGCTCGCGTGAGTTGGGGCTCCGATGTGTAGAGTGCGCTGAACTTCTGTTTTGGTGTCGCTTCCATATGTTGAGGACTCTCTCGTGGCGGGCGGGGAACGAGACCCATGATGATGACTATCCTGCTGTGTCTGTCACCCCTTTGTAGCTTGACAATATTGAACTCTACACGGTGTTGGAGCTGTAAGCGTCTTGACAGGTTGTTTGTCTGTTTTGAGGTCGACAAGGGCCTGGTGCGGCAAGTGTGCCCACAAGACGAAACTCTGGCCTCGTCGATTGGGGGTAACCGTTCCTCCCCGAAAATTCGCATGCAATTCCCGTGGACCAGTTTTGTATGCGCCTCAAAAACATTGGAATTGCAACGGTCTGATTTCAAAGTTTGAATAACGTGGCGGGGAATTACGTGCGACATTTGTGGGCAACCGTGCGGGCGAGCCACGCTCACCACCTCACTTGTGCACCGGCGGGCTGCTTCCAAAGGGTGCAGAAAGGCTCGGTGTTCATGATCCGACGCTACCAGGAGTGTGACGGAGGCAGCAAGCATGAGCGCATGAAGCGACCCCGGCCTCGTCGAAACGAACGGCGCGTCACGACGAGGCCGGGGCCCAGCAAGCCTTTACCGCGACAGTCAGCGGCCCGACGCGAGCGCCAGCCGGGCGACCTCCTCGAACGTGAGCGGGTCGCGGCCCGTCACGTCGCGCACGGTCGTGGACACGACGTCCATCTCGCCGCGGGCGATCGACGTGTAGGTCGACACCCACGAGTCGTACTCCCACTGGGCGGCCGGCCACTTCTTGCGCGACTCGTAAGCCTCCTCAACGGTTTCGCGCACGTAAGTGACGGGGCGCCCCCACACGCGGGTGAGGATTGCGGCGATCTCGTCGAGGGTCAGGGCTTCGGGGCCCGTCACGTCGAGGGTCTGATTCTCATAGCGCCCCGGATCGGCCAGGATCCCCGCGGCCACGGCCCCCGCGTCCTCGCGCGCGACCACGCCGACTCGCCCGTCGCCCGCAGGCCCAAGGATGCGGCCCTCCTCGTCCGGCAGCTCCACGAAAAAGTCCGCGTAGAAGTTATCGCGCAAGAACGTGTACGTCATACCCGACGCCTTGATGCGCTCCTCCGTGTGGAAGTGCGTGCGCGCCAGCGTGAACGTCGCGTCCGGCGCCGCGTTCATGAACGACAAGTACACGATGTGGCGCACCCCGGAGGCGGCCGCCGCGTCGACGAACGCGAGGTGCTTGTCCAGGCGGTCCTCGCTCTCGGGCGCGGACACCATGAAGAGAATGTCGACGCCGCTGAGCGCCTCGCGCGAGGCCGGGGTGTCCTCGTACGAGCACTGGACGGCGTGCGTGCCGGGCAGCTTGGGCGCGCGCGACGGCGTGTTCGCGAGCAGGCGCAGCGGCAGGCCGCGCTCGGAGAGGAGCCGGGCGACCACGCCGCCGACGTTCCCGGACGCGCCGGTGACCGCGAGGGGCGCGGACGAGGCCTGGGCCGGCTCGTTCGTGCGGGCTCGGGGCGTGGGGGTCTTCGTCATGCGACTAGTATGCCGCTGCCAGTGTTGTCTATGCGCACGCCACACGCGGTTTGAGCCGCGAGCCGGGATTGTCGGAGGGGCGGGCGCCGGGTCCGGGGAGACCCCTGGATGCGGGGAGACAGCCCGGTGGCACCGCGTTCGCTGGCGCGTACTCTCCTCCGAAAACTCGCACGTAATTTATCTTGGTCAGTTTTTGATATGCCCTGAAAACGTTGGAATTGCAACGGTCAGATTTCAAAGTTTGAATAACGGGGAGGGGAATTACGTGCGACATTTGTGGGGAACCATGCGGGTGACGATTTTGGGGCCCACGCAGGGAAGCGGCTACACCCCGTAGCGCCGCGAGAAGTCGTGCTCGAACTGTTCGAGGGAGACGCCTCGTGTCTCGGGCACGATGAACAGGTAGAAGCACAGGGCAACGACGTTGATGACGCCGAAAGTCAGATAGGTCCACGTGGCGCCCAAGTGGCCGATCATGATGGGGAAGAGCCACGTGACGATGGCGTTCATGATCCAGCCGCAGCCCACGGCGAAGCCCTGGGCGACGCCGCGGATGCGCGCGGGGAAGATCTCGGAAACCAGCACCCAGTTGACGGTGCCGGACTGCTTGGCGAACACGAACAGGGACACGAGGACGAGGACCAGCCACGGCAAATAAGAAGGAATGTCGGGCGAAATGCTCCCGTCGGCCAGCGTGTAGGGGCCGATGCCGAGCCCGAAGATAAGAGCGAGGGCGAACAGGGAAATGGTAACGCCCGTCTCCTGGTAGATGCCGACGTGGCGTCGAGCAAGCCGGGACACGAGATACAGGCCGAAGGCGGCGCCCACGCACGCGACAGCCCCCGTGATGACGTTGAGGGTGATCGAATCGGCGGAGCTGAAGCCGGCGGCCGCCAGGATCTTCGGCAGGTAGTACATGGCGGTGTTGATGCCCGTCAGCTGGTCGAAACACGCCAGGCCGATGCCGATGAACAGGAGCCTCCGGGTCCACGCAACCGACGCGGTGCGCCGCAGCGTCCAATGACCCTGGCTGGCCTCGGTGGCGTGCAGTGCGACGATCTCGCTGATCTCGGCGGCCACGTCGTCGCGGTGGGGGTCACGGATGCGCTTGAGGGCGCCCACGGCCTCGTAATAGCGAGCTTTCGACGCGTACCAGCGGCCCGACTCGGGCATGAGGCGCATCCCGACCCACAGGAGCACAGCGGGGATCGTGGCGAGCACCAGCATCCACCGCCACGCGGACCCGTCGCCCGCGGTGACGACGGCGGTCGCGACGCGGGAGGCCTCGTCCCACGAGTACCACTGCCCGGGCGTGAGCGTGCCCGACGGGTCGGCGCTCACGAGGACGCGCGGCCCGCCGTGCGCGTGGGAGAGCGCCGCATTCATCGAGTAGGCGAGGAGCTGGCCGAACACGATCATGAACTGGTCGAGGGCCACCAGGGCGCCGCGCATGCGCGTGGGCGCGGACTCCGACAGGTAGATCGGCACGGTCGCCGAGGCACCGCCGACCGCCAGGCCGAGAACGAAACGGAACAGGTACAGCACCCAGATGTTCGGTGCGATGGTGCACCCGATCGTGCCGACGATGAACACGACGGCGAGCAGCAGGATGTTGTGCCGCCGCCCGTTGCGGTCCGACAGGCGCCCGGCGCCGATCGCCCCGATCGCGGCGCCGATGGCGAGGATGCCGCCGACCAGGCCCTCCTCGAACTCGTTGATCCCGAGCCCGCCGGCCACGCTCGGCATGTACATGTACGGCAGGGCGCCCGCGATGACGCCCGTGTCGTAGCCGAAGAGGAGCGATCCGAAGGTCGCGATGGCGGCGAGGAGTTTCACGGAGCGCGCCGGGCCCGAGGCCGGGGTCTCCTCCGTGAGTACGCGCAATTCTCGGTCGGTGGGGGCTCCGATCGCCCCAGGTCGCCTGCTCATAGGTCCATTGTGCGTCAGTCAGCGCCGTTGCGCCCGAGTGTCTGACATTCAGGATTTTCCCAGGAAAGTCATAAGGCACGAATGAGGTGTTCATAGGTTGTTCATAGGGTCGCGTGGGGAAATAGGTGCATCGACAAAAGGAGACACCAATGACCGCCCTGATTCTGATCGCCATTGACCTGCTCGCCATGGCCGCCCTCGTGTTCGGCCTGTACTTCCCTCGGCACCGCCGCGCCGACCTAGTCGCAGCTTTCCTCGGTGTGAATGTCGGCGTCCTCGCCGTCACGATCATCCTCGCGAACTCGACCGTGAGCGCGGGCCTGGGCCTGGGTCTCTTCGGTGTCCTCTCGATCATCCGCCTGAGGTCTGATCAGATCTCGCAGACGGAGATCGCCTACTACTTCGCGTCACTGGCCCTCGGCCTCCTGACGGGCATGTCGTCGGCGGTGACCCCGCTCCTGGGCGGCCTGATCGCTCTGATCCTCGTGGCCCTGGCCTTCGGTGACTCGAAGCTGGTCTTCGGCCGCTACACCTCGCAGACCGTCCAGCTGGACCGCGCGATCGCCGACCCCGCCGAGCTGAAGGCCACCCTTGAGCAGCGCCTCGGCGCGTCCGTCGCGTCGGTCAGCGTCGTCAAGCTTGACCTCGTGAACGACCTGACTCTCGTGGACGTTCGCTCGAAGGTCGCCTGACCCGCCGGCCCGCCCCGGCCTCGCCCCCGGCCCTGGCCCTGGCCCTGACAGCAGACTCGGCCTCGCCGCCCAGCCGCCCAACCACACGACAGGACATGACTCATGAACGCCACCCTGAACGCGACTCTCGCCGACCTCGAGACGATTGGTCTCGACGAACTGAATGAGCGCGCCGCGATGCTGACCCGCGTGGACCGCAAGTACGCGCTGGACGCGGCCACGGCCTCGTCGGTCCTGAGCCGCCTCCCCGAGGAAACCCGGGTCCTCCAGATCGCCGGCCAGGTGTCCCAGGGCTACGCCTCCACCTACTACGACACCCCCGACATGGATTCGTACCTGCTGACCGCGCTCAAGCGCCGCCGCCGCTTCAAGGTCCGCGCCCGCACCTACCTGTCCACCGGCGCCTCCTTCCTGGAGGTCAAGACCCGCGGCCCGCGCGGCGTGACGGTTAAGAAGCGCATGTCGATCTCCTGGGACGAGGCCGGGGCGCCTCTCGCGGGCGAGCGCCGTTCGTGGGTCGCGGGCAAGGTTGAGCACACGGGCTACGCGCACCTGGTCCCGGCCCTGGAGCCGATCCTGGCCGGATCCTACGAGCGCAACACACTGCTCCTGCCCGACGGAGCGGGCCGCGCGACGGTGGACACGGGCTTGACGTGGCGCTCGCTGCGCACGGACGGCACCGAGGTCGCACGCCCCGACCTGGTCATCATCGAAACGAAGTCGGGTGCGACCCCGTCCGTCGTCGACCACCTCCTGTGGGAGGGCGGCGTGCGACCCGTCAAGATTTCCAAGTACGGGACCGCGATGGCCGCCATGCACCACCTGCCCGCGAACAAGTGGCACCGCACGCTGGACCGGTACTTTCCCGAATACGTGGAGGCCCCCGAGCTCGCGCGCGAGGCGCCCCTCGCGATGGCCGCCTGAGCGACGTCATACCGGCGCGCAGTCGTTGAAATCGCGCGACACGTAAGCGCTGAGCATAAGAAACATAAGCCTTAATTGCATGAAAGAGACATACACATGAAAGCCCTGAAGAAGATCATGACCCCCGCCCGGACGATCGGTGCGATCGCCCTCGTCGGAACGTTGGCGCTGGGAGCCTGCGGGGCCTCGGGCGCTGCGTCCTCCGGTGGTGGCGCGACGAGCGCAACCACTGCCGTCGCGGCCGCCGGAACCAACGGCGACACGACCGCGCCGCCCACCGCGGCCGACGCCCTGGCCTCGAACGCGAAGGCCTCCTACGTGAAGGACAGCGACTGGAAGGCCTCGGATGCCGTCGACGTGACGCTCAGCGGCACGACCGCCTCCTCCTCGTCCGACGCCGTGAGCGTGAGCGATGGCGTGTTGACCATCTCCAAGGCCGGCGTCTACAAGCTCAGCGGCTCCTTCACCGGCAAGCTTGTCGTGGCCGCGGGAGCTGAGGACCGGGTCGTCCTGATTCTCGACAACGCGACCATCACCTCCTCGACGGGCGCCGCGATCGAGGCGACCAGCGGCGACGACCTCGTCCTGTCCCTCGAAGGCACATCGACGATCACCGACGGCACCTACACGGGGACCGAGGATGCGAACGCCGCGATCTACGCCGACATGGACCTGACGATCACCGGGTCGGGCACGTTCAACGTGACCTCCGGCGCGTCGGACGCGATCACCTCCAAGGACGACCTGTACGTCCTGAGCGGCACGATCAACGCGACCGCCTCGGATGACGGCCTGCGCGGCAAGGACTCCCTGACTGTTGCGGGCGGCACCGTCACCGTGAACTCCGGCGGTGACGCCCTCAAGTCCGACCAGGACAACGACGACACTAAGGGCTACGTGTCCATTGTGGACGGCACCGTCACCCTGACCTCGGGCGGCGACGGCATCGACGCGTCCACCGACGCGATCGTCACCGGAGGCACCGTGTCGATCACCTCGGGCGGCGGCGCCTCGGCCGGCAAGCCCTCCACGGGCTCGACCAAGGGCATCAAGGCGCAGACCTACATCATCGTCGACGGCGGAGTGACCACCATCGACGCCGGGGATGACGCCATCCACTCCAATGGCGCCCTGCGCTTGAGCTCCGGCACGATCACCGCCGCCTCCGGCGACGATGGCGTGCACACCGAGGTTGCGGCCGTCCTGGACGGCGCGAGCGTGACCGTCACGCAGTCGAACGAGGCCCTCGAGGGTGGCCTCATCACGATCTCCGACGGCACGGTCGACCTGACGTCGAGCGACGACGGCATCAACGCCTCGGGCTCGATCACGGTCGAGGCCGGCCTGGCCGCCGTGGCCGAGTCCAGCTCCGATTCGGCGGCCTCTGACACCGCTACGACCACCGACACCGCCACGACCTCCGACACCGCCACGACCTCCGACCCGATGGCCCCCGGCGGCGTGGGGCCCGGAGGCCCGGGCGGCGGCATGGGTGACGGCGGCGGCACCATGGAGGACACCGGCGAGCAGCTCACCATTAGCGGGGGTGCCGTGACCGTCAACGCGAACGGCGACGGCCTCGACTCCAACGGCGCGCTGACCATCAGCGGCGGTACGACGACCGTCTACGGCCCGGCCTCCGGCGCGAACGGCGCCCTGGATTCCAACGGCGCCATGAGCATCACGGGTGGCACGGTCATCGCCTTCGCGACGAGCGAGATGGTGGAGACGCCGACCACGACCGACGGCCAGGGCTGGATCTCGGCGTCTGCGACCGGCTCCGCCGGATCGACCGTGACGATCACGGACGCCTCTGGCTCCGTCATGGGTACCTACACCTCGCCCAAGGCCTTCGGTAACGTCATCTACTCGACTTCCGGCATGACCAACGGCTCCACCTACACGGTGAGCGTCGACGGCACATCCACCGAGGCGACCGCCGGCCAAGGCGGCATGGGGATGGGCCC
Source organism: Actinomyces sp. ICM58 (assembly GCF_000283035.1). Classification (NCBI taxonomy): domain Bacteria; kingdom Bacillati; phylum Actinomycetota; class Actinomycetes; order Actinomycetales; family Actinomycetaceae; genus Actinomyces; species Actinomyces sp. ICM58. Next base: position 39 of record NZ_ALIY01000067.1, on the reverse strand, counting down.
CGGCGGACAGGGCGGTCAGCCCCCGGCGGGCGGCCCGGG
>NZ_ALIY01000066.1:0-2739 GCF_000283035.1 Actinomyces sp. ICM58 | reverse complement strand
GCCGCTGGCCTCGCCGCTGGCCTCGGCGTCACCGGCCTCGGCATCAGTGGCGGTGGTGTCCGCCTCTGCTTCGGCGGCGGGCGCGGCGGCGGCCTCAGACTCGGACGAGGCCATGGCAGCTTCCTGGGAAGACGCTGCGTCGGACGTGTTGACGCTTTCGTCGGCGGCGCTGGCCTGCCAAGCAAGGGGGGTCAGCGAGGTGACGAGAAGCGAGAGTGCGGCCAGGCTGGCGGCACCCGCAACGCCCACGCGGGCGCGGAAGGGACGCAGTCGAGACATCGACTTCTCCTTCTTTCGACAGAATATGGACAGGACTTGTGTCCTAGCCTAGTGAAAGATGAGATAGTTCCACTATGTCTGACAGTTATCGCCTCAACCACAACTACACCGTTGTATTTCGTTGAGATTCCAGGCATTACGGCAATATAACAACTTCTCTGAACTCTTGGTCAGTGCCGAAAAACGCCAGCCCTCACCTATTTATCAGACAATCATGAAGACGCCGGCCACCGAATGCCCAAATTATGACCACTAGTGCCGAGACCGGAGGGAAGATTCACCACGATTTGAGTGTTGTAACTCACATGCGGGGATGTTGTTGGCCGAACACGCGACGTCGCCCCTCTATCGATGCCCTTGACCAATCGTTGGGTTGATTATCTGCGGGCGCACCCAGACGGCGCGAGGGGCGCACCCCCGCCCCGGCCTCGTCCCCGCTAGGACGCATCCTCGCAGGTCAGGCGCCCCGCTTCCATCGCGAACGTGCGGTCGGCGTAACGGCGCGCCTCCGATTCGTGGGTGACGATGAGGACGCCCGCTCCCCCATCGGCCGCTTCGCGCAGGAGGCGCAGGACGTCGGCCGCGTTCTGCGCATCCAACCCGGCCGTCGGCTCGTCCGCCAGGACGACGCTCGGGGTCATGAGGAGCGCGCGGGCCACGGCGACGCGGCGCAGCTCGCCGCCGGAAAGCTCGTTGGGGCGAGCGTCCGCCAGATCGGACAGGCCCACGGACGCCAGGAGCTCCTCGGCGCGCTTCGTCGAGTGCTCTCCCCCGGCGTACAGCACGGACGGCAGCAGGACATTCTCCAGGACGGTCAGGCTGCGCAGCGCCGTGTGCCCCTGCGGGATCAGGCCGATGCGCTCGTTGCGCAGCCGGGAGCGTTCCTCGTCGCCCATCGCATACAGATCCTGGCCACCCAGGCTGACGGTCCCCGCGGTGGGCGTAAGCATCCCGGCGAGCATGGTCAGCAGCGTGCTCTTGCCGCTGCCGGAGTGCCCGGTGACGACGGTAACCTGCCCCTCCTCCAGCGCGAGGTCAACCGGATGGACCGCCGTGAACAGGCGCGTCCCCTTGCGGGCGCGAGGAAATTCCTTGGTGAGGGAGGTCGCTTCGATGAGCATGTCACTCGCCTTCCTTGAGTAGGGCGCTGGCGTCCGCCGTATGCAGGGCGCGCAGCGCTATCCACGTTGATACGAGGGCGACAACCCCCATCGACGCCAACGCCCCCACGGCCAGGCCCGCGATCACCGGGAGCGAGGGCACCAGGAAACCGACGCCAATGGTCTGGCGCACGAGGCCGGAGAAGGAGGCGATGAGGACCCCCGACACGACGACGCCCACGGCGGCCCCCACGGCGTTCACGGTGACGGCCTCGAGGGCGACGACGCGCGAGATGAGCCCCCTGTGGGCGCCCAGGGCGATGAGGGTCCCGAATTCGCGCTTCCGCTCGACGATCATCATGACGAAGACGAGAGTGATCATCACCAGCCCGATGCCCCACACGGCCGCGATCAGGGCGCTCACCGTGCGGGAGGTGGCCTCGAGAGAGGCGGCGATGCCGCTGACCATCGTGGTCGAGGTCGTCACCGAGACCCCGGGCACGCGCGCCTCGATGTCGGCCGCGACGGCGTCCACGTCGCTCCCGGGTGCGACCCTCACCATGACCGAGGAGATGATGTGGTCGGTGTCGAGGCTCGTGTACTTGTTCAGCCCTTTTTCCAGCGAGGAATCGATGAGGATGCGCGCCGTGTCGAAGGTCGTGTACACGGCGTTGTCGAGGCTGGAGCCGGTGGTGTCGAATTGGGCGACGACGCGCAGCTTGTTGCCGAAGAGCGAGAAGTTCTCGGGGTCGGCCACGCTGACGTTTGCTCCGACGATGACCTCCATGTCGCCGAGCTCGACGTTCCCCGCAGTGTCGGAAATCCACGGCTGAATGGTGACGTCGGTAGCCGGGTCGAAGGCGATGACCTGGTAGCGGCCCGAGCAGCACGAGGCGCGGGCGGTGGCGAGGAAGAGCTGGGCCGAGGCGGACTCGACGCCGTCGACGGCGGCGACCTCGTCGCGCACCCCCTCGTCCATGTAGAAGTAGGAGGGCTCGGCGCTGACCAGGAACGCCTGCGCATCGAAGTCGTCGGCGTCCGCCGGAGTGACCATGATGTCGGCTCCGAGGCGCGACTCGACGGTGTGCAGGCCCCGGTCGATCCCGGTCACGAGCATGGTCCCGCCGAACACCACCATGGTCATGAGCGCGGAGAAGAGGACGAGGGTCCCCGATCGCACCGGGTACCCGCGCAGGTTCATCCACGGCAGTCGCGAAAGCGACAACATGCTATTCCTCCTGTCGCGGCGCCTAGATGGGCGCCAACTTCTGTCCCTGGACGGCGGCGGCGACCCGCGCGAGCGCGAGGCGGGTTCCGGCCACACCGAAGGCTACCAGCAGGGCGACCGTGAGCCCGGCGA
>NZ_ALIY01000065.1:0-3557 GCF_000283035.1 Actinomyces sp. ICM58 | reverse complement strand
CGCCCGCGACCCCCAGATGCGCGAACGCCGCCGCGCCATCATCACCGCCCCCGCCTCCGTGCGCAGCGTCGGCGAGGCCGTCATGGCCGCCGACCGCCTCCTCGAGACCGCGAAAGCCCAAGCCGACGCCCAGGTCAGCGAGCGCAACGCCCGCGAAAAGGCCGAGCTGCTGCGCCAGCTCGGGATGGAGGAAGGAGAGAGCGCCACCAAGGCCTCGCGCACGATGATCCGCCAGCTCGAGGAAGATCAGAAGCGCCGCTCCAAGCGCGCCCTCACCGACGCGATCGACCGCGCCCTCATCGACCTGCTCGCGATCTACCGCGACGTCCTCATGGTCCAGGTGGGCGGGGACGGCGAGCTCATCAACACGGACCTGTCCGATCTGGTGCACGAGATTGCGCAGGATTCCACGCCTCGCCAGACCCTCGCGCGCGTCGACCACATCGAGACGGCGCGCCGGCGCCTCATCGCCAACGGCAACCCCCTCCTCGTCCTCGAAGACATGGCGATCTCCCTGCGCCCACAGGCCTGAAAACTGACCCGGCGATTCAGCGTATACAATCGGGGCCATGAAGACACGCTCCTTCGCGGTCGCAGCCGTCGCGATCCTCGCCGTCGTCGCGATCGTCCTGACCGTCGTCGGCTACTACGGGACCCAGCCCAGGGGACCCGTCCCCACGACCACAGCCACGGCCTCGTCCGCGCCGATCCCCGTCCAATCCGGGTCCACCCAGCCGTACTACGAGCAGGCCATCACGTGGGGCGTGTGCACCGAAGGCACCTTCGAACAATTCGAAGGCATTGACTCCTCCGACGCCAGCGAATACCAGTGCGCCTTCCTCAAAGCGCCCCTCGACTGGTCGAACCCCGACGGCGACCAAATCTCCCTCGCCCTGGCCATCCACCGCTCCGGGCAGAAAGACGCCCCCGTCCTCTTCGTCAACCCCGGCGGCCCCGGCGGCACTGTCGTCTCCGCGCTGCCCTACTACGCCGCCCTCGGACTGGGTGAATCCGTCGTCAAGGCCTACGACATCGTCGCCCTCGACCCGCGCGGCGTCGGCGCCTCCACCCCCGTCTTCTGCATGACGGACCAGGAACGCGACCAACGCAACGCCGGCGAAGACACCGACACCGCCGACGACAACCCGCAATCCGCGATCGCCGAGGTCAAGGAAGACTCCCGCTCCCTCGCCGACGGATGCCGCTCCCATTCCGGCAGCCTCTTCGAACACATCGACACCGCCAGCGCCGCGCGCGACTTCGACATGGTGCGCGCGGTGCTCGGCCAGGAGACCCTCAACCTCCTCGGCTACTCCTACGGCACCTTCCTCGGCGCCACCTACGCCGGCCTCTTCCCCGAGCGCGTCGGCCGCTTCGTCCTCGACGGCGCCCTGGACCCCTCGCTCAGCGTCGACGAAATCTCCGCGCTCCAAATGCGCGGACTCGACGCCTCTCTCCAACAGTGGATCAGCGACTGCGCCACCCAGGCCTCGTGCCCCATGGGACACAGCCGGGAAGAGGGCATCGCCACCGTCCGCTCCTTCCTGGAATCCCTCGAGAAGAACCCGCTGACAACCAACGACCCGAATCGCCCCCTGACCGAAGGGCTCGCCGTCACCGCCATGACGGGGTCCATGTACAACACGACGCGCTGGCCCCAGCTCACCCAGGCGTTCGCCGCCGCGTGGCAGAAGGGCGACGGCACCGCGATGCTTGCGATCGCCGACCTGATGAACTCGCGCAACCCCGACGGCACCTACGCGGACAACTCCGCCGACGCCATCAACGCGATCAACAACCTGGACTACGAGCCCGAAGGCAGCTCCGAGCAGTGGGTCAGCCAGGCCGCCGCCCTCAAGAGCGAACTGTCGATCCTCGGCCGATACGTCGGCTACCCCTCCGCGGCGCTGTCCGCCTGGCCCACCCGCCACGCCGACCGCCACCCCATCACCGCGCAGGGCGCCGCCCCCATCGTCGTGATCGGCACGACCCACGACCCGGCCACCCCCTACACGATGGCGCAGGGCCTGTCCGGCCAGCTCGCCTCTGGTGTGCTCGTCTCCGTCGAAGGCTGGAGTCACACCGCCTACCGGCGCGGCGCCAACCAGTGCGTAGTCAACGCCGTCGAAGACTACCTGGTCAAGGGCACCGTCCCGACCGACGGCCTCATGTGCAAGTAGGCAGTGACCCACGACATTCCGTCGGCGGCCGTCCTGGTTTGCGCTGTCGGCGCTCCTTCCAGTAGAGTTGTGCCGTTGCCTGCGCGCCCCGGAGACGGAACGACAGGCGCGGCCGCCTTAGCTCAGTCGGCAGAGCGATTCACTCGTAATGAATAGGTCGTGGGTTCGATTCCCACAGGCGGCTCAGAAGCGTCCACCCCTACAGGGGTGGACGTTTTCGTCTATGTACGAGGCCTGGGCTGAGTGTGGGGGTGAGAGGGCGCAACGTGGTGGCGTGGCGCGTTTTCGGCTTTCTGGCGTGGGATAGTGGTGGCTTGGGTGTGTGGTGGGCCGTCTCGTGAGGTTTCTGAACGCGGGATTGGCGTTGGGTGTCAGCCAGGCGCTCTCGGTGAGGCTCCATGAGTGGTTGCCCAACAATGTCGCACGTAATTCCCTTTTGACTATTTCAACATTTGAATTCATGTCGTTGGAATTGCAACGATTTCAGGGGCTCTCAAAAACTGACCGAGGGAAATTACGTGCGACTTGTGTAGTGGGTAGGTTCGCTTCCTCTGCTGACTGTCGACTCCTCGGCCTGGCAGTGCCATTGTGTGATGCCTGCCCTCAGGGGTGGCTCTGGGCTCGTGGAAGTCGAAAGTGTGAGGTGACCATGGCCTCGTCGTAGGTTGGTAAGGCAATCCTTGCTCGTAGGGCGAAGGTCCTTATGTCGTAATAACGCCCAAAAACGCGACTCTATTCCGATGCTTGACACAATCGTGAAACATTTGACTAAAGGGTGGTTAGCACTAGCAATCGCGGGACCAAAGGACCAAGATAGAAGGGTCTTCAGGGCGATGCCTCACGAGGGCGGACCCCGTTTCCGAACACACAAGCAGAGGAGATTCATCATGACCGTTGAGTCCACCGGTTTCAAGGCTTCCGACGTTCTCGCAGGCAACCTGCAGAAGGTCCTGACCGACGTCACGGCGCTGTCCCTCGTGGGCAAGCAGCTGCACTGGAACATCACCGGAGAGGGCTTCCGCTCGCTCCACCTCTACCTGGACGATGTCGTTGACATCGCCCGCGAGGCCTCCGACGAGATCGCCGAGCGCATGCGCGCCCTCCAGGTCGTCCCCAACGGCCTGCCCGAGGTCGTCGCCCAGCGCAACACCCTCCCGACCGTCCCCGAGACGCTCGTCAAGACCGATGACGCCGAGGAGCTCGCCGTCGCCGCCATCAACGCGACCGTCGGCACCATGCGCGATGTTCACGAGAAGGTCGACGCCGAGGACTCCGCCTCCGCCGACATCCTCAACGACTACATCCGCCGCCTCGAGCAGCAGGCGTGGTTCATCCGCTCGCAGAACGGCCAGGCCTGAGCCGACAACCTCCGCCAGG
>NZ_ALIY01000064.1:0-9504 GCF_000283035.1 Actinomyces sp. ICM58 | reverse complement strand
GTCTCCCCCACGCAGCAGGTCCGCGACCCACGCGCGACCCGCGCGGAAGGCCTCGTCCGTCGTGCCGGGGATGACCTGCGCGCGCACGCCGTCGACGCGCGGGTAGGAGCCCATGAAACGCACCTCCGGCGAATAGCGGTGCAGGCCCACGAGGGCCGCCTGGACGCGCTCCTCGCGAATGTGGCCGACGATGTCAATGCTGAACGTGTAGTTGCCGAGGCCATCCCCGCTGGGTCGCGACTCGATACGCGACAGGTCGACGCCGCGCGCCGAGAACTGTTCGAGGAGGGTCAGCAGAGCGCCCGACTCGTTGACGGGCAGGGCCACCTGGATGGTCGTCTTGTCCGCGCCGGTGGGCGGGGGGACGGCGCCGGGGCGCGCCACCAGGACGAAGCGCGTGACCGCGCCCGGGTTGTCGGCGACGTCCTGGTAGAGGGCCTCGAGGCCGTAGGTGTTGACGGAGACCGCGTTGCACAGGGCAGCATCGAAGGAAGCGTCCCCGTCCGAGAGGAGCTCGGCGGCCGCCGCCGTCGACGTGGCGGGCACGTGGATAGCACCCGGGAAGGTCTCCTCGACCCAGCCGCGGCACTGCGCCCACGCGTGGGGGTGCGTGCCGATGCGGCGGATGTCCTCGGCGCGCGTGCCCGGCAGGACGGCGAGCTGGAAGACGACGTGCACGTGCATCTCGGCGACGATGACGAGGGGGTCGCCGTGCGAGAGGGAATCCAGCGTCGCGTTAACGCCGCCCTCGATGGAGTTTTCGATCGGGACGACGGCCCGGTCGGCCTCGCCGCGGCGCACCGCCGCGAGCGCCTGGGGGGCGCTCGTCATGGGCAGGAGGACGGCTCCGGCGGGGGCGACCTGGTGGACGGCCTGTTCGGTAAAGGTGCCGAAGGGGCCGAGGAAGGCGATGCGAAGCTTGTCACCGAGGGGCGCGGGGCCGGGAATGTTCGTCGTCATGGTGTCAAGGGTATCGACACGCCCCGGGGCCCGGCATTCGCACGGGCGCGCCAGCTGCGCATTGTGGCCTATCGCGCGAGGTAGGGGGATGCGGGCGCGCCCGCATCCCTCGCACGCCTCGTCTTGACAGGCGCGCTGCTACTCCTGGCGGGACTTGATGCCGTCGGCGAATGCGTCGTGGCCGCCGCCGGGGGTGACGTCGCCGCAGGCAGTGATCTTCCACAGCTTCGCGGTGCCGCCCGCGTCAACCAGTTCGAAGCCCGTGGAGGTGTCGACCCCGTATAGGCCGGGGCTGCGCGAGGAGCGCATGAAGTTGTAGTAGGCGCCGTCTTCTTCCTCGTAGAAGTGGGTGATGCCGAGCTCGCGCACGACCTCGCACACCTCGGGGTCGGTGGCGATGTCGTGGAAGCGCTGGGTGAGGACCCGCTGGGAGGCGACATCCTCGTTGGCGGTGGTGAGCTGCGGGAAGACGGCCTTGCGGCTCGCGAGCAGCTCGGAGTATGCGGCTCCCGCGATCGGGTCGCCGAGAATGAGGGCATCAGGCGTGGTCGTGTACTTCATGCGCCTGAGCATGGCGAGTTCGCCCTTGGTGGCCATGCCGGGCTTGCCCAAGTGCGCGGGGTCGTAGACGGAGGCGACCGCGGAGTTGCGTGCGTCTATCGCGCCGAAGCCGGACAGGATGAGGATGAGGGCGCCGACCCCGACCTGGACGGGCCATCGGGGCGCCTCGACGTTGGTGTCGACGCCGCGGTCTTGAAGGATGCGGCGCAGCGAGGAGGTCCACGCCGCGTGGATGACGTGGACGATGGCGGCGAAGCCGACGGCCATGAGGACGGTCAGCGCGATGTCTTCGACGCCCATGATGCGTCGGGCGTCCTTGTACCAGGGGGCCAGCAGGTAGGTGCGTAGCGCGGAGTTGGGCGCGTATGCGAGCCCGGTGAGGGCGGCGAGGATCAGGTAGGAGACAAGCGGCCACGCGGGCATGGGCGCGGCCTTCTCTTCGGTCGAGACGGGGCGCGCCGAGGCCCGGGTGCCCTCGTCCTCGCCGGTGGCCTCGCCGGTGGCCTCGTCGGTGTCCTCGGAAAGCCCCGCCTGGGCGGCGGCGCTCGCGAGGGGGTCGCGGCGGCGCAGGAGCGTGTCGAGGTGCGCGGTCACCGCGATGCCCGCGATGAGGAGGACCGTCTGGAGGAGTGCCCACTGGGCGGTGGCGGCGGTGCTGGCGAAGGGAGGGTAGGGCACGAAGGCGTGCGCGAAGGCCTCGCCCCAGCTACTTCCGGCTCGCGGGTACTTGCTCATCGCCTGAATCTTGGGGGAGGCGAGGGCGATGAGGGGAAGTGCGACGACGGCGAGGCCGACGGCCGCCCAGACAATGGCGAGGAGTTGGCCGCGCCCGTCGCGCCCGAGGGCGGCGCGCGCGAAGGAGGAGATGGACGCCAGGAGGGGCGCCACGAGGAAGGCAAGGAGGGAGAAGGCGGCGCTCGGGTGGGCTCCGACGAGGCCGAGGCACCCGATGGCGAGGAACACTCCCTGCGGGATGCGGCGGGCGAAGGAGCGCACGCCCTCCCCGTCGCTCAGGTCCGACGCAAAGCGTCGGCCGGCGACGATGGCGGCGGCGGCGAGGCCGGGAACGAGGACCGTGCCCGTCGCGTTGGGCCACTGGTTGTACATGGTGAGCGCGTCGGCGGGCATGTTCAGGAGCGTGCCGGCGATGACCGGGGCGGCGAGGAGCGCGCTGCGCGACGCGGTGAGCACGGAAACGAGGGCGGCCAGGCCGATGACCCACACCGCCATGAGGGCCAGGGAGGAGACGTTGGCGGTCTGGACGACCGAGTCGTAGCGGGCGAAGAGCGCGACGAAGGCGTGCCAGCCCGTCGGATAGTAGACGCGGCGTCCCCCGTAGAGCTCGTGGAGTCCGCCAAAGGGGCTGGCATCCTTGCCGTAGAGGATCGCGTGGACGCCGTTCTGGTGGAAGGTCGGGTCCCACTGCTGGACCGGGTTGGCGGGGTCGGCTCCCCTGATGAGCGGCCACGCGGCCAGGAGGAAGCCGACGAGGACCGCGCCCCACGTGGCGGCACGGATCGCGGCCTGCGCGGCGCCGATGGGGGCGCGCACGCCCAGGGCCTGACGGAACGGCACGCCGTTGAGGGCGAATCCGCCGTTCGTCCGGTGGAAGTAGCTCAGTGCCCAGGTGAGCGCGCCGCCGAGGGTACTGAGCCCGAGGACGGGCATGACCGTGGAGGGCTCCCACTCGATGTCGAAGGCCGGGTAGGCGACGGAGAGGAAGGTGATCAGGCCGAAGGTAAACGCGGGCGCGGCGCCGATCGCGACGAGCGACGAGCGCGAGCCGGCCCGCAGCCACATGAAGCCTGGCAGCACCAGGGCGACCATCATGGCCAGCAGGGTCGGGACCAGCATCCACCAGGCCAGCATGGCTTACTCCTTGTCGTTGCCGGCGCGACGCTTGCCGACCATCTCGATGATGACGGGCAGGACGGAGGCCAGGATGATGACGGCCAGGATGAGCGTCAGGTTGTCGTGCACGAAGGGCACGTTACCCAGGAGCGCACCCACCAGGATGAAGCCCGCGCCCCAGATGACGGATCCGAGCGTGTTAAACAGCAAGAACTTCGGGTAGGGGTAGCGGGCCATGCCGGCGGCGAGCGGAATGAAGGTGCGCACGAAGGGGATGAAGCGCCCGATGACGAGGGAGCGACCGCCGTAGTTCGTGAAGTAGTGCTCCGCCTTCTCCAGGTGCTCGGTCTTGAGGATGCGGGCGTTCGGCTTGAAGAAGCGGCGCCCCCACTTGGCGCCCAGGAAGTAGCCGATTTGCGCGCCGACGAAGGCCGCGGCGACGACCATGAGGATCAGGGTCGGCAGGTGCAGGCCCAGGCGGTCATGCAGCAGGCCGGCCGTGAACAGCAGGGATTCGCCGGGCAGCACGGGGAAAAGCACGCCGGATTCGATGAGGACGATGAGCATCGTTCCCCACAGGACCCACGGCCCCATGGCGACAAGCAGAGTCTCAGGATTCTTAAACCACTCGATAACAGTGCTCAGCATCGACGGATCCGATGCTGCCGCGAGTGTAGACCAGGTCACGATAGAGCCCTTTTCTGCCGGGAATGTGTCTCCCTAACCCTACCTTTGTTGACCGCGAATATAGGATGGTCAGCATGAGGAAGCGCAAGGAGTCACACGACGGCACGCCGGTCGTCGATACGAACATCCTGTTCGTCCCCTCCTCGGCCGAGGACCCGTCCGCGCTCGGGGTCGAGGGTCTGATGGGCATGATCGACGAGGCCGGGGCCGCGACAACCCCTGCCCCGCCGCCGGAAGTCCCCATGTCCGAGGCCCGCACCGAGGTCTTGGACGCCATCGTCACCCCCTCGACGACGCAGCCCGTCGTGATGCCCCCCAGCTTTCCTCCCGTCCTCGCCACGCATCCGGGTCCCGCCCCGGCCTCGCCGATTCACCCCGCCGCCGCCCCAGCTCCGCCAATGCCGCCGCTCGACGCGCCGGGGAATCTCACTCCCCCTCCCCCGCCCGCTCCCGCGATGACCGAGCCCCCGCTTCCCTCCGCCGCTCCCGAAGTCGGCGCCCCTCTCGCCCCCGCAGCGCCTCTCGCCCCCGCGCCTCTCATCCCCGAGGCGCCGAGCGAGCCGATGCTCGCAGCGGACGCGGTTCAGGAGAATGTCCCGGCCGACGCGCCCGCGCCCGCCGATCCTCCCGCGCCGAGCGACGACGCGATCACCGATATGACCGAAACCACAGACTCGGCCACCAACGCGACCGAGGCCCCTCGCGAGGAACGCGAATCCGACGCTGAGGACACGCCCACCGCCGCAGAGTCCAGCGACGAGGCCGCGGTCTCTGCCGTCGTCGTCCACGCCAAGAGCGGTGAGGTCGCCCTGCCGGTCCCCGCGCGCAGGCTCCGCCTCCCGCGCCCCGCCTACATCGCCGACCGCATGTTCACTCTCCGGCGCCGACGCGAGGACGTCGTCGACGTCGTCATCGCCCTCATCGCGATCGTCGGCATCTGGACGATCGGCACGGTGGCCAGCGCCACGACGCACGGCGTCACCATGGACGTCCTGCAATTCCAGCTCGTCCGCAAGATTCTGATCCTGCCCGTCAACCTGGTCGAAGGCCTCATCATCCTGATCACGCCGATCCTCGTGATCGTCTCCCTCGCCTTACGCAGGCGCCTCCAGGCGATCATCCAGGCCCTCGTCACGAGCGTGATCGCGGCGGTCGGCGGATGGACCATCATCGTGCTGACAGGCCTCCTTCCCGCCTACCTGACCGCTCCCCTGAGTGTGGACCGCGCGATCGCCACGCAGGGCCACCAAACCGGCCTCGCTATCGCGATCAACCTGGTCATCGTCACCCTGTGCGCCCTCTTCACCTCCGCCGGCGAAGCCCAGTCCATGAAGGCCATTCGCTGGGGCTGGACGGGCCTGTGGATCATCCTGGTCCTGGGCGTCCTGCGCTCCTCGATGACCCTGCCCGTCGCGTTCATCTCCGTGTTCATCGGCCGCGCGTTCGGCTCCGGCTCACGCTGGGTCATGGGATTCGACGACCAGCGGGCCAAGGGCGCCGCCCTCGTGGAGGCCCTCCTCGGTATCGGCATCACCCCCTCGCGCATCGTGCGCACCGACCTGGACACGTCGACCGAGCCCCTGTCCACGTGGGCGGTCGCGGAGAACGCCCGCGGGCGCCTCACCCAGATGCCCGCCGACCTGGGCGACATGGGCGTCACCGTCACGCGGCGCCCCGACCCCGACCACCACCGCCACTACCAGGTGTGGAGCGACACCGGGCTGGCCTATGAGCTCATCGTCATGGATCCGGGCCAGGAGCTGACGGGCACCCTCCTCGAGATGTGGAACAACCTGCGGCTGCGCGGCATCAGCAGGTGGGTGTCGCCCTCGCTCAAGGCGCAGGCGGAGCGCTCGTCGTTCACGACGCTGCAGGCCCTGCGCGCCGGCGTCTTCACCCAGGAGCCCATCGCCATCGCCTCGGCGAACGACTCCATCATCATGGTCCTGTCCGCCCTCCCGCCGACGACGCCGCTCACGGAGCTGGGCGAGCAGGCCTCGGACGAGGTCCTGGACCGCGCGTGGGAGCAGCTGCACTACGCGCACACCCGCGGCATTTCGCACCGCGCCCTCACGCCCGAGGCCGTCGTCGTCGATGCCTCCAACGACGTGTGGCTCCTCGACTGGGATTCCGGCGAGGTGGCGACCACCGAGCTGAACCAGTCGATTGATATCGCCCAGATGCTGGTCCTCACTGCCCTGGCCGTGGGTCCCGAGCGCGCCCTCGAGGCGGGGCGCCGCTGCGTCGGCGAGGACACGCTGATCGCGTGTGCGCCCGTCATCCAGAAGCCCGTCCTGCCTGCCTCGATCAACCAGCGCCTGCGCCGCTCCGACCTGCTGGGCGAGCTGCGCGCCGCCCTCGTGGGCGACTCCGAGGCCGAGACCGCGCCGACGGCCGACCTGCAGCGCTTCCGCCCCCGCACGATCTTCACGATCGCAGTGGCCTTCATCGCGGTCTTCATCGTCGTTTCCTCGCTGAACTTCAGCGATCTCGTCTCCACCGTCACCAGCGCGAACCCGTGGTGGATGGCGGCGTCCGCGGTGCTCGCGTGCCTCATTTGGGTGGGCTCCGCGGTGCCGCTCATCGCATTGTCTCCCGAGAAACTGCCCTTCAAGGACACGCTGATCGCACAGGTTGCTGCCTCGATCATCACGATCGTCGCGCCCGCGGGCGTGGGGCCTGCAGCCCTGAACCTGCGCTACCTGCGCAAGCGCCGCGTCCCCACGGCGATGGCCGTGACAACGGTGACGCTCATGCAGATTTCGCAGGCGCTCATCACGATCATCCTGCTGATCCTTGTCATGGTTAGCGCGGGCTCGTCCCTGTCCGTGTCCGTCCCCTACGGCACGATCCTCGCGATCGTCGCGCTCGTCATGGTCGCTGTCGGCGTCATCGTCGCCGTGCCGAAGGTGCGCCGCTGGATCTGGGCGAAGATTCAGCCGACCTACCAGCAGGTCTACCCGCGCCTCCTGTGGATCGTCGGGCAGCCTCGACGTCTGGCGGCCGTGGTCGGCGGCAACCTGCTCATGAACATCGGCTACGTGGGCGCCTTCTGGACCGCGATGGTGGCCATGGGCGGTTCCCTGAACTTCTCGACGGTCGCCATTACCTACCTGACGGCGAACGCGGCGGGGTCCTTCATCCCGTCGCCGGGCGGTATCGGTACGGTCGAGACGGCCCTCACCTCGGGCTTGACGGTCGCTGGCGTGTCGTCGTCCGTTGCAATCGCGACCGCCCTGCTGTACCGTCTCGTCACCTTCTACGGGCGGATCCCCTTCGGGTGGCTCGCCATGAAGTACATGGAGAAGAAGGATCTGATCTGAGGCTTACGCATCCTGTGCCTCGGCCCTGGGGATGCTCACGGGGCTCGCTCCTCCTTGCGTGCGCCGCGGGGCTCAGATGTGTACCGCGAGTTGGCTGCGCGTCACTCCGGATGAGGCCGAGGCTGGGTCATGCGCGACATCAGGGCACGAGTATGACCCACTTCTAGTTCCTTCTAATTTGAATCATATTTGAAGCAACTGGACGTTTCGTCGCACCGCAAGATTCTCGTCCCCCATCTCAGTCATAACAACCGTGGCGCATATGACACTCGCACTACTCGTCGACTCCCTGAACCCGGCGTTGAAGATCTGGAACCGGGTACCACTCGAAACTCCGGCCACGCTTGACACGCATCAGGTATCCCCCATCCTCAAGGCCACGCAGATCGACATGCGCCGTCTGCAGCGTCACCCTGTACCTGTCCGCATGTGCAGCAGCTGTCACAGTGAAAGCAGAATCCTTTAACGCTTCCTCAATGACCCCGATCTGTCGATTATTGAGCTCGGTGCGCCTCAGAAGATGCTTCATCTGTCCCATCTCCTTAGACTTTCTCGCCAGATACTCATGCAGCTCACGAATTGCTCGACACATGACCTCGGCGTGCCAGATGAGGAAGTAGGTGAGATCCCCTTCATCCTGCTCAACCTCAAGGAACGAACGGGCATACTGCGCGGGCGCTTTGTGCAGAAGCCTTGAGACAGGCACGAAGTCCATGAGAAAGAAGCCCTCACGAAGCATGACCCACTGGGCGATGACGCGGGCTGTGCGCCCGTTCCCATCGACGAAGTAATGGTCGTAGCCCATCATGAAATGAACGACGAGCGCCCTCACGAGGGGCGGCACATATTGCGACGCATACTCCCCCACGCCATTGGCGAAGTCGCACAGACGCTGGAGCCGTTCAGGCAACTCCTCGGCCGGCGGCGGCACATGCAGCAGCTGCTCATCGCCTTCACTTCCGTAGATACGAATTCGCTCCTCACCCTGGCGCTGCAGGCGCCCTGCATCCTCCGCCTCGTCGAGCGTCCCATCTGTCACGATGCGGTGGACCCCGCAGATGAATTCGGGAGTGAGCTCCTCACCCAAGTGATCGCGCACGAATTCGAGGGCAAGGAAATTGTTCAGAATCATCCGCTCCGAGCGAGTGCGCGGATCCTTCTTTTCTCGAAGCATCTTTTTCGCGTCACGCCGCGTCGTAGACGCCCCCTCCATCTGGGAGGAGGTGATCGCCTCTTCGTAGAGAGAGTTGATCAGGTACCTATCCCTCACCCCCTGCGTCGCCACCTCTGCGGGCAGCTCCACCTGACCGCGTGCCTGTGCCGTAATCTCCTCATTCAACCGCAAGAAGCGATCTGGGAGATTAAACGTCAGGCGCGTCCCATCCGTCATGATGAAGGGAGTGGGCCGGGCCGTCGAGGCGCGCGCAGTGCGCACCGCGTACCACCACTCCTCACGCATCAGCCCATCTGGCACCGGCTCGGCACGGAAGTAATACTCCCACGGGCGATACTCTGGATCGTCCAGTCCGCCAGCGAGGGCACGGAGAACGAAGAGATGTCGCTCATCATCCGCGTTCGCCAAACTGGCGATGACGCGTTCGCGCAGCTCGTCAAGCCGATAGGGCGGAGGGACAGGAGTCTTCATGACTGCTCCGTTCACACAAATGTCAGATTACTTCTAATTTAATCTTAATTTGAAGCAAGTAGAAACACAGGCGCATCAGGTCGCAGGATTCCACGTTCGAAGAACGGCGCTCACCCCCGCCTCGCCCGACGCCGCCGCGGCGCTACTGCACTCGCATCTCGCCCTCGATCGCCGCCAGCTTCACGCCGCTCACGGCCCGGATCGCATCCAGCGACCCGGCGGGCGCGCGCAGCGCGTAGCCCTGGAAGACATTGCGATACTCGCGTTCCACGGTCACGGAGGCGCCCGGAAAAATACCGGCAACGGCCTCGTTGATCGAGGCGAGCGTGGCCTCGCGGTCCGCCCCCTCCTGAAGGTGCACGACGATGACGACGAGCCGCGCCGGATCGTCGTCGCGACTCGGCGCGCCCGAGGCTACCTCTCCGCTCTGCCCGCCCTTCGGGGTCAGCGCGGTGTCGGCGTCGCCCCCGGGCAGGG
>NZ_ALIY01000063.1:0-7303 GCF_000283035.1 Actinomyces sp. ICM58 | reverse complement strand
GCAGGCGGCCTACACGCTCGTCGTCTACCCCGATGACGCGACCGTGGACACCCTCGCCGCCCACGACGTCGACACGATCCTGGTCCCCCTCGGCGCCAGCGGCGCCCAGGCCCTCGCCTTCGGCCTCGACCGTGCGGCCGGCCTGGAGAAGGTCGGCGACACCAACTCCGGGACGGTGTGGCGCGTGCGCCCGGACGCGACCACGCCCTCGCGCGTGCGCGTCGAATCCCCCGCGGGCGTCACCAGCCCCGTGGGCGCCTCCCAGCTGCGCGTCGACGGCGACGTCAACGCCATCGGCACCCTCGTCCTGGCCGAACGCGCCGACTCGGGCTGGCGAGCCTTCGTCGACGGAGTCCCCCTTGCGCCCGCCGACCCGGTCGACGGGTGGGCGCAGGCCTTCGACATGCCCGCCGCCGGTCACCTCACCGTCACCTACGACGCCTGGTGGATCATCCCCTGGCGCATCGCCTCAGGCATCAGCCTGGTCATCGCAGCGGCCAGCGCACTATCCGTGTGGAGGAAGAGATGAACGTGCACCGGATCGCCTCCCTGGGTGCCATCGCGCTCGCCGGGCTCGGGGCCACGGTGCTCGCCTCTGGGTCCCTGTTGATCGACTCCGCACCCACGAGCGTCGAGGGCAGTGAGCAGAGCGCCCACCCCTCGCAGGTCCAGCTCGCCTGCCCCACCGGCCTCGTCGACCCCTTCAACACGACGAACGTCGCGGCCGCGACCACATGGTCCTCCCTGTCACGCACCCCGATCAGCCCGGCTCCGGCCTCGGTGACCGGCGTCGGCGGCGTCATCCCGACCGCGCTGACCCTCGTGGGGCAGGGCGGCGGTGAACTCGCCGGGCTCAGCGCCGTCGGCTGCGCAGCACCGCGTACCTCCCAGTGGATCGCCGCGGGCGCCACCACCTCCGGCGCCGACATGGTCCTGATCCTGTCTAACCCCGGCCCCACCGCCTCGGTCGTCAGCGTCGACGGGTACGCAGCGACCGGCCCCATCAACGCCACCCCGCGTCAGGTGACCGTCGCCGCCGGGACTACCGTGTCCGTGCTGCTGGCCGGATGGTTCCCCGACGAAGGTTCCCTCGCGGTCCACGTGCAGGCCGACGGGGGAGGAGTCGCCGCCTGGGCCCAAGCCTCGCTCATGAACGGCGAGATCCCCCAGGGCACGACGCTCGCCTCGGCGGTCGTCCCGGCGACCACCCAGACGATCCTCGGCGTCGACCCCTCGGGTACCTCACTGCTGCGCCTTCTCGCGCCCTCGGGCGAGGCGCACGTCAGCGTGTCCGTCGCGGACTCCGACGGCGTTCACCCCCTCGGCGGCGGGCAGGCGACGGTGGCCCAGGGCAGCACCCTCGAGATGCCCCTGGACGGCGCCTCCAAGGATTCCACGCCGATCGCCCTCATCGTTTCCTCCGACCGGGAGATCGTCGCGCAGACGACCACGATCACGCTGGGCGCCCCGTGGGCCGAGCGCGCGAACGCATGGATCATGCGCTCCAATGCCGCGCCCGCCACCTCGCTCACGCAGGCCGACATCCCCGGTCGGCGCACCCTGGAGTCCATGGCGACGCAGGTGCTGTCCACCTCGCCGATCCGCGACACCTCGGTGGCGACGGACTCCGGGGTGAGCGCGACGCGCGCCAGCCTGCTGCTCTACGCGCCAGCCACCGGCGCTGAGGCCTCCCGCCAGGACGGCGACGAGCAGTCCGGCACACCCGCGCCCACGGCGACCCCGAACATCTGGGCCTCCCCCTCACCCGCGGCCACGAGCGCGCAGACCGGAAACCAGGACGCCGCCCAGTCCACCGGCACCAGCCCCTCCACCCCCGGCGCCGTCACGGTGACCGTTGGCGGACGCACCGTGTCGATTGCCCCCGGAGTGCCCACTCTCGTCGAGCTGCCCGAGGAAGCCGCTCAGATCAACGCCGATTCGCCCATCCAGGCCGCCGTTGTCGTCTCCGCCGACACGGCAGTCGGGCGCATGACCACGACCTGGAACGTGGGCACCGAAGGCATCAGCGCGGTGCACGGATCCATCCGCACCAACAACTGACCAGGTCCGTGCCCCTCCTAGCGAGGCCCGCGTGACGGGGAGCCGACGGGGCCACTGGCGAGGCCCGCGGCGCCAGCGCCTCAGCGCATCGCGTCGTCAATCTCGTCGGGCGGCAGCGCCAGGATGTGGCTGATCCGCTCCACCAGGACCCGGCGGGTCACCACACCCACCTCCTCGGGCTGGCAGCGCAGCGTAATGGGCAGGCGATACACGACGATCCGGTCGTGCAAGCCCCGGCGTCGATCCGCCGGAAAAATGCGGGCTACGACGACGTTGTGAGACTCCCAGGACGCGGGATTCGACGGGGGAACGTCTTCGACCGCGAACTCGATCGTCGCGACCTGCGGCCAGCGCCCGATCAGCTCCGACACGAGCTCGCCGACCATCAGATCAAAGTCCTCCCGGCGTGTGCGCCAGGCAGGGGTCCCCGGGAAAAAGAGGGGACCGCGAGGACCGCGACCGTGCCGGTCGCGGCTCGAAACATGGCGTCGGCTCGCACACACCCCACCAGCGTAGGACCACGGCGTGCCGGAGCGCGCGATGCGGGCACAGAGTGTCGTACTCTTAGTGGCGTGATTGCCCAACGACACTGCTCGAAGCCCGGCTGCTCCGCCGTCGCCGTCGCCACCCTCACCTACGACTACCGTGACTCCACGGTCGTCGTCGGCCCCCTCGCCACCGTCGTGGACCCCAACTCTTACGACCTGTGCGACGAACATGCCCAGAACCTGAAGGCGCCCCTGGGCTGGCAGGTCGTGCGCCTGGCCACCACCTTCGAGCCGGCCCCGCCCTCGGGCGATGACCTCGCTGCTCTGGTCGACGCTGTCCGAAGGGTCGCCCAAGAAGCCAAGCAGGCCCCGGCCTCGGCCCCCGACGCGCGCATCCCACGCACCGGGCCCTACGCTTCGGCGCGCTCCGTGGGAAACCCCGACACCTCCAGCCCCCTGGATCCCTCCAGCCCGTATGCGCGTCGGCGCGCCCAATTCACCGTCGTCGACGGCGAGGAAGGGGCCGGCCGGGACTGAGCGCTACAGGCCGAAGCGGGGCTTGGTCGCCTCGTGGAAGCGTTGCGCGCCCCGGTGACGCCGCTCGATCTCGCGCCACCACTCCCGATCCCTGCGCGCCACCAGTACGGCGGCAATCACGAGCTCAGGGTGAAGCCCCTCGGGCAGGGGAGTCTGCACGCGCCGGGAGAGGCGATCCGCCAGGGAGGTCGCGACCTGGATCCTCAGCGCCCTGTTCAGGGAGCGGTTCGTGCCCAAGAACGCGCGAGCCTCGGCGACGAGCTCATCATCCAGGGGCAGGATCGTCGCGGTGGCAGCCCACACCTCAAGCCCCGGGGGCATCACGAGTGGCGGATAGAAGACAGCGGAGCCCTGCGAACACACCATCGTCCCGGCGGCCAGGTCACCCAGACGCTTGCCCTTGGAACTCAAAAACTCCGACGCGAGGGCGATGGCCCCGAGGGACAACCAGTTCTCCACGATCCCCACCCCGACACGAACCGCACTGTGGCGCGCCGTGATGGGGCCACCGTCGTCGCGCACGACGCGCAGGTTCATCGCCCACTTGCCCAGCGAACGCCCGCCGGTGGCAACCTCGACCGCGAAGGGGACGAAGAACAAGGTGGAGGACGTGAGGGCAATGATGAAGATGCGCAGAGCCGATTCTGAGTCGCCCGACCAGGTCTTGGTCGCGATCAAGATGAGGATGAACATGGCGCCCACATACGTCGTCCCGTCGATCGTGGCGGAGGCGATCCTCTCCATCGGAGACGCGGGGGAGACGTCAAGACTCACCGCCTCGCCGGTGCGGACGTAATCATCCTGAAAGTCGCTCGACTCGATGCGTTGCGCGCTCATATGTGACACGCTAGTCCAATGGACATCGATGTGCTGCGGGTAAGCGGAAAAAACCAGTGGAAACGTCTCGATGAGCTCACGCGCGCCCGCGTACTGAGTGGCGAGGACATCGACGAGCTCGACCGCCTCTACCGCAGCGCTACCACGGACCTGGCGCGCGTGCGCACGATGAGTCCCGACCCCGACGTCATCGCCGAGCTCTCGCGCATCCTGTCGGCCGCGCGCGGGCGCCTGGCGGGCACCGGCGGCCTCACGGGCGCCGTCATCGCCCGCTTCTTCGTCGTCTCCCTGCCGCTGGCCCTGTACCGCATCCGCTGGGTGATCCTGGGGGTGATGGCCGTCTTCATCGCGCTTTGCGCGATCCAGGCCCACTACATGATGACAACCCCCGAGGCAATGAACGAGCTGGGCAGCCCCGAGAGGCTGCGCACCTACGCGCAGTCCGAGTTCGTCGAGTACTACAGCCAGGACACGCACGCGGAATTCGGCGTGTCCGTGTGGGCGAACAACGCCTGGATCACCCTGATCAGCATCGGCACCGGCATCACCGGCTTCTACCCCCTCAAAATACTGTGGGACAACGCGGTCTCACTGGGAACCTCCGCCGCGGTCGTCATCACCTATGGGGGCGCGTGGCACTTCTTCCGCTTCATCCTGCCCCACGGCGTGCCCGAGCTGACCGCGGTGTTCATCTCGATCGCGGCCGGGCTGCGAATCTTCTGGGCGTTCCTGGTCCCGGGCCCCGCGTCGCGCTTCCAGGCCGTCGGGCAGGCGGCGCGAGCCGCGATGACCGTGGCGGTGGGGTGCGCGATCCTGCTGGCGGGCAGCGGATTCCTGGAGGGCTTCGTGACGCCCTCCGAGCTGCCCGACGCCCTCAAGATTTCCCTCGGCCTCCTCCTGACGGCGGCGGCCTGGGCCTACATCCTCCTCCTCGGGCTCCGCGCCGATCGGGCTGGGCTAAGCTCCGACGTCGGCACCGACGCCGGCTACTATCAGCCGGTCTCCGGCTAGGTCTCCGCTCGACCGCTAGAGGCGCCCGCTAGAGGCGCCCGCTCTTCTTCAGCTCGATGTAGCGATCAGCCGTGCGGGCGGGCAGCAGGTCGGCGGAGGCCTCGAGCGTGAGGGCGCCGGCGAGACGCACGTCGGCTGCCCCGGCCTCGTCCGCGCGCTGGGAGAGGGCTGCGGAGGCCGCCAAAAAGACCTCCTCGGCGTCCGCGCGGCCGCGGCGCGCGCGCAGCTCGTCCGGGTCCGTCGCCGAGGCCACGAGCACCGTGTGGCGCTCGGTCAGGCGCGACAGGGCATCCGTGAACTCTGTCTCCATGCCCGCGGGCGGGATCTTCGTGGCGATAACGACGAAGGCCGGATGGTGCACCGTCTGCTCGACGGTGGCCGCGACCTGCGACCAGTTGGTCACGTCCAGGCGCGCGGAGATGTCCGTGAAGGTGCGAGCGAGCGTCTCGATGATCTTCGGGCCGCGCACGCCGGAAACGCGGGCACGAACGTGTGAGTCCGCTGCCAGGACGTGGACCTTGTCGCCCGCCCGGTCGGCGAGCGCAGCGAGGAGGAACGCCGTCTCGATAGAGGAGTCCAGGCGCGGCGCGCAGCCCAGGGCGATGGAATCCACCTCCATGCGCTCGGGGGCGCCCAGCAGCGCCGACGCGGCACGCCCGCAGTCCACGACGATGACGACGTGGCGGTCGCGTTCGGGACGCCACTGGCGCACCATGAGTTCGGGCGCGCGCGCCGAGGCCCTCCAGTCGATGTCGCGGGGGTCGTCGCCCAGGACGTAGGCGCGCAGCGAATCGAACTCCGTTCCGGCCCCGCGCAGCGTCGTCGGGGTGGTGCCCTCCAGCTCGTGCAGTCGGGCCAGGCGCGAGGGCAGCAGGACGCGCGCCTTGAACTCGGGCAGGACCGACAGCGTCAGGGGCGCCGCGATGGAGACCTGTCGTGCGCCCAGGTGCAGCGGCCCCCAGGAACGGATCGTGACCACGTCGGCGTGACGGGTTCCGCGGCGCGTCGGCGACAGCGTCGTGGAGATCTTCTCGGCGCCTCGCGCACCGATGGACACGCGTCGGCGCGGCGGCGAGGGGTTCAGGGAGGGCGGCCACGCGTCGCGCACGTCCAGGCTCATGCGCCGCTTCGTCGTGTTGGACAGGCGCAGGGTGGCCGTGGTCGTCTGGTCGGCGCGGATCGGGCCGGTCACCTCGCGCCGCAGGCGCAGGGTGCGCGGCGAGGGGGCGCCGAGCGCGTCGAGCACGCAGGTGGCGACGATGATGCCAAACCAGCCCCACGCGAAGGCCCGCGAGGGGGCGAACGCGAGCGGGATGAGCCCGACGAGGACGAGGAGCGCGCTGCGCGCCGAGACGATCATGGAGGCCTCAGCGGGGGACCGGGGTCGCCGCGAGGACACCCGAGACGACGTCGGTGGCCGTGACGCCCTCGAGGTTGGCCTCGGCACGCAGTCCCAGGCGGTGCGCGAGCGTCACGGGCGCCATCGTCTTGACGTCGTCGGGGGTGACGAAGCCTCGGCCCTGCAGGAACGCCCAGACACGCGAGGTGCGCAGCAGGGCGGTGGCGCCACGCGGGGAGACACCGAGGCGCACGGCGGGGGAGGTGCGCGTCGCGCGGCACACGTCGACCAGGTAGGCCATGACGGCGGGCGCAATCTCGACGCGAGAGGCGGCCACGGCAGCGGCGTGGATGTCGGCGGCACCCGCGACCGGGCGGATGCCGGCCTCGGCCAGGGACATGGGGTTAAAACCCGCCTGATGGCGTGCGACGATGTCGATCTCCGCCTCACGCGAAGGAAGGGGCAGCTCGAGCTTGACGAGGAAGCGGTCCAGCTGGGCTTCGGGCAACGGGTAGGTGCCCTCGTATTCGACGGGGTTCTGGGTCGCGATCACCATGAAGGGGTCAGGCAGCGCGCGGGTCGCGCCGTCGATGGAGACGGTGTGTTCCTCCATGGACTCCAAGAGCGCGGACTGCGTCTTGGGGGGCGTGCGGTTGATTTCGTCGGCGAGGAGGAGATTCGTGAAGACGGGACCTTCGCGGAAGACGAACTCGGAACGCCCCGCGTCCCACACCATCGAGCCGGTGATGTCGGCGGGCATCAGGTCGGGGGTGAACTGGATGCGCGCCATCTCGACGTCGAGGGCGCGCGCGAGGGTGCGCACCAGGAGGGTCTTGGCGACGCCCGGGACGCCCTCCAGCAGTGCATGCCCGCCCGCGACGAGGGCGACGATGAGGCCGGTGATCGCCCCGTCCTGGCCGACGACGGCCTTGCCGATTTCGGCCTTGAGCGCCAGGAGCGCCCCCTGCGTGTTCTTTTCGGCCGCGCTCAGGGACCGGCCCGACCATCCTTCGCCCGTGGGGGCGGTGAA
>NZ_ALIY01000062.1:0-11115 GCF_000283035.1 Actinomyces sp. ICM58 | reverse complement strand
CGCACGAAGGCGAGGAGGCGCGCCCCCTCCTCGACGAAGGCGGCGGCCAGGTTCGCGGCCTCGACACCGGCGCTGCGCCGCACGATCGGGACCTTGAGGGTGGCGGTGCCCGGCGGCGCGTCGAGAGCGGCCAGGAACGAGGAAATGTCGACCTCGGACTCGTCGGCCATGATGGCGCCCTGCCACAGGACCAGCTCGTGGGCGCCGGCCGGCGAGCCGTCCTCGGTGATGGCGACCGCGTCGCGCCCCGTCAGTGCGCGCCCCACAGACCCAGCGTCGCGCACCGTCGCGCTGAGCATGACGACGCGTGGATCCGCGCCCAGGTGGTGGGCGACGCGCAGCAGCCGGCGCACGACCAGCGCGATGTGCGAGCCGGTGACGCCGCGCCAGTGGTGGGCCTCGTCGATGACGATGAGGCGCAGCGACGCCAAGAAACGCGACCAGCGCTGGTGCGACGGAAGCATCACGTAGTGCAGGAAATCCGGGTTCGACAGGATCAGGTCGGCGCCCACCCGCGCCCACTCCTTGGCCTCGCGGGGCGTGTCCCCGTCCACGGTCGTCGCGCGCACGCGGCGCAGCCGCTCATCGACGAGGCCGGGGCCGACTCCCGGGTCCCCGTCCCCCTGTGCGTCCTCGGGGGTCACGTCCTGGCCCAGCAGTGACATGAGCGAGGCCAGCTGATCCGCGGCCAGGGCCTTCGTGGGGGCCAGGTACAGGGCAGACGGGCGGCGGTGGATCGCGGAAATGCGCGACGAATCCTCGGCTTCGACCAGGTCGGAGAGGATCGGGGTCCAGGCGGCCAGCGACTTGCCCGAGCCGGTCCCTGTCGCGAGCACGACGTCGCGGCCCTCGCGCAGGGCGTCCATGGCCTCGCGCTGGTGGAACCACGGGCGCTCCACGCCCCGGCGCGCCCACGCGTCCATGAGCGCAGGGCAGACCCACTGCGGCCAATCCGCGATTCTTTCCGGGCGCCCCGGGAGCGTCACGTGGCCGACCAGGCGGTCGTCCCCGGAACTCAGGCGCTCCAAGACGTCCAGCAGGTCGGTGGGGGAAGGAGAAGAAGGCGACGTGGGCGCGCTCACGTCGCCCGACGGCGCGTGATCGGGTGCCTCATCCCGAGGCGACGCGGACGACCCCGTGCCAGGGGCGAAGCGCGCGTGCTCGCGTGCGCCCGCCCCGGCCTCGTCCGGGTCGGGAGAGGCGGAGCGGTCAGCGCTCATCCGAGTCCGGGTTCACCCACCCCAGCGCTTCGGACGCCGACTCCTTCACGTACTCCATCGCGGCGATACCCGTCGAAATGCCCGACGAAATAGCGTCGCGCAGCTGGTCGTTGGACAGGCCCGCCTCCGTGTCGACCACGAAGTCCGCGTAGACGCCGAGCGTGCCTTCCGGGGTGGTCGCCGTGTACACCGTCGGGAAGTACTTCTCGCGATTCCAGTTGTCGGCGGTCGCGAACATCGCGTGCTCCGCGCTGGCCGCCGGAATATCGGGCTCCCACAGGGCCCGAATCGACAGGAAGCGCCCCGCCGTATCGAAGGACACCAGGAAGGGTATGCGGTCGAAGATCGCCCCGCCCGCGCGTCCCGGCTCGATCACGTCGAGGGCGTAGCCCATCGCGCGAATGGCGGCCGTGACGCGCTCGAAGTTCGCGGGGTAGGGCGTCGTATCGTCTTCGGGCACCACAAAAGGAACGTTCACTGCGCCGCCTCCTGGCTCTGTCCATCCCAATCCACGAACCCGGGCAGCGTCACCTCAAGGTCCGCGAAGAATCCCATGATCATCGCCATCGACGTTTCGAAGAAGTGGTCGAGCTGTGCCTGGGTGAGGCCGGACAGCACGACGATGTTGCACTCGGCGATCAGTCCGTACTGCGCGCCGTCCTCCAGCGGGGCCAGGTAAGCCTTGGGGCCCGTGCGGGTCGCGTTGCAGGCCGCGACCTCGCGCGCGAGCTCACCGAACTGCTCCGGCGTGCGCGCGATCCCCCGCCATTGGGCGCGCAGCTGCAGGATCTGAGGGTTCGTCGCGTTCCAGAAAAAAGCGGCGTTGGGCGTCAGGTAGGCCAGCTCGCCCTCGTTGTAGTCGCCGAAACGCACGTCCCGGGAGCGCAGCAAATCACGAATACGGTCGGTGCTGACAGGTGAAGAAGAGGCCACTGACAACTCCCGCGTTAAACGTACACAATCGGACACCCCCACTGTAACCGAGGCCTCCGACACGCGCTCGCCCACCCTGAGCGCCTTCCGAGCGCTCCCCGAGCGGGCGGCGAGGCTCGCGTCGTGGCCTGTGCGCCCCCGAAGCGGCCTTTCCAGTTGTAGATCCGCGTCTCCAACCCGTCCGCATGCACGCCCAATCCGCGAAGGCACGCCACACTCCACTACAGTGGGTATGCAGTAGACGCATCGACACGAACGGAGGAACACATGGACGACCCCAATTCCGCCCTGCCCTCCGACCCGAGCGTCGACGAATCCTACACGAAGAGCTCTCGTCCCGCTCGCCCCCGCGCTCGCTCAGGCGCGCGCGCAGACTCCGACGGGCGTGACGCGGGGCAGGACGGCGCTCCTGTCAAGGGTCGCCCTGCCCGTGCGCGCACAGCCGACCCCGCGCCTCGCGAGGCCGAGGCCGCTAACGCTCCCACGCCTCGTCGCCTGAGCTCCGACGGGTGGTATCGGCTCAAGCTCGCCCGCCGCCTGGCCGGCGTGGCCATCTGCCTGCTGGCGACGGGGCTCATCAGCCATGTCGCGCTGACCACCTCCTACGGTCAGGTGATCGACACGATCCTCATGGAAGGCATGATGCGATCGGCAGGCCAGTACGAGGGCTTTTCGACGCTCATCACCGGTATCGTGTCCGTCCCCGTCATGGGAGTCGTCGGCGTCATCGTCGCCCTCGTCGCGGCCGCGAGGCGTCGGCCCACGCTGGCCGGGCGCGCCCTCGGCGCCGTCGTCGGCGCCAACATCGCGACCCAGATCCTCAAGGACTACATTCTGACCCGGCCCAACCTGGGGGTGACGACCGGCGCCGGGAACTCCCTGCCCTCCGGCCACACGACCGTCGCGGTGACGCTGTCGTTGGCGCTCATCGTGGTCGCACCCCAGTGGTTCCGCAGCCCGGCGGCCTGGATCGGGTGGGCGTGGACCTCGCTCATGGGTGTGTCCGTCATGATGGAGGGATGGCACCGGCCCTCCGACGTCATCACTGCCGCGCTCATCGCGGGCGCGTGGGCCCTCGCCCTGTCGCCCATCGAGCGACGGCCGAGGCATGGGGCGTCGATCCAGCGCGCGATGGTGTGGGTGTGCCTGGGCCTTCTCGGCGTCGCGGTCCTCGCCACGCTGGCCGCCATGTGGGGCTTCAGCATGTCCGCCGCGTCCCCCGGCTCCGGCTATGGCTTTGAGCATTTCCTCCAGATTCGGCCGTGGCGTTCGCGCGTTCTGGGCGTCGCCGCTATCGCGTGGGTGAGCGGCATCTGCGGCCTCATCATCCACGAGGTCGACCGCCTCGCAGGCGAATAGTCACGCCCCTGGCTTTCGGGGGCGTGGACGGTGGATAATGGAAAACGCCGTTGGGTCGGCTGCCCGCAGCCGACGGGCCCACTTGTGACGGCCGCGCCCTGGGCCCCTACAGTCGCAGATTCGCCCCGAAAGGACCGGCATGCCTCGTCCCGCCTCTACTGTTGTCACTTCCAAGCCCGCGCGTGTTGTCCTGGGTCTGCTGCGTCTCGCGGTGGGCTTCGTGTTCCTCTGGTCGTTCCTGGATAAGACGTTCGGCCTGCACTACTCGACCGGCCCCTCTCGCGCGTGGATCAACGGCGGCACGCCCGCGCAGAGCTACCTGACGGGCGCGACGACCGGTAAGCCGCTGGCCTCCTTCTTCGAGTCTCTCGCCGTGCCCGCGATGGATTGGCTGTTCATGGTGGGCCTGCTCGGCATCGGGGTGGCCCTCGTCCTCGGTATCGGCACGCGCCTCGCGGCGGTCGCGGGCGTCGTCATGCTGGGTTTCATGTACGCGGCCGTGGCTCCGTGGGTGTGGGGGTCGCTCAATCCGGTGGTGAACGAGCATCTGGTATACGCGCTCGTGCTGATCTTGATTCCGCTGACGAGCGCGGGCGACACGCTCGGCCTGGGTTCGTGGTGGAAGGGCCTGGGGCTGGTGAAGAAGCTGCCTTTCCTCATTTGATTCGCGTCGACGAGGCCGTGGTCGGGTTTTCCGGTCGCGGCCTCCGCGTTTCGTGGTGGGGGTTGTCGCGATGGTGGGGCTGTCGCGTTTCGTGGTGGTGTCTACGGTGTGGCATCGACGGTCGTTGTGCCGTGGTTTCCCAACAATCTCGCATGCAATTCCCCTGGTTCTATTTCAAATGTTGAATTGCGATCGTTGGAATTGCAACGTTTGTTGGGGATGTTGAAGGTTAAAGTAATTGAATTGCATGCGGAATTTTGGGTGTGAGGTCGGGGTGTCGGGAGCGTGGGGGCTTGGGGGTGCGGGGAGTGGGCTACCCCGTCGGTTCGAGCATCTTGCCACGGGACGTTGGTCCCCGAAAGTTTCTGAAAAAGTGCGCGCGTGGCGAGGGGAACAGAGCGACTCGCGAGATGAGCATATGTCACTCGAATGACACTAGATATTGTGGTTGTCGTTCGGCTCAAACACTAGATCTAGTGATTCGTGGTCACGTATTCCTAGATCTAGGGGAGGGGCGCATCGGGCGGGGAAAACCTCCATCACCCACAGTGCCACGACCACGCCCCATAAGGGCACAGTGTTCACGACGTGTCGATCACGCGTCCGAACAGTACTGCCGGCCCGCCGCCCATCGAAGCAACGGCAAGGCCGCTCCCGCAGCCGCCGACAATGAATAGAAACCCCATGCTCGCAGCGAAAAAGCGGAATCAAGACAGGACCAGAACAATGACCGCACCCCGATACGACGTCGACGCTATTGCAACCGTCGAGGAGTACCTCGACCGCTCCGACTGGCGAGTCAATGCCAACGCGAACCAGGGGTATTCGCTCGGCGGCCTGATCCTGAACTCGGCGGGCAAAATCGTCGCCAACTACTGGCTCGAACACGTCTACACGCCCGAGATCGGCGCCCCGCACCGCGAGGGCGACTACCACATCCACGACCTCGACATGTTCGCCGGATACTGCGCGGGCTGGTCCCTCAAGCGCCTCATCCAGGAGGGCTTCAACGGCGTGGGCGGCGCGATCGCCTCGGCCCCGCCGCGCCACTTCTCCTCGGCGTGCGGCCAGATCGTCAACTTCCTCGGCACCCTCCAAAACGAGTGGGCGGGCGCCCAGGCCTTCTCCTCCTTCGACACCTACATGGCGCCCTTCGTGCGCCTGGACGACATGGAGTACGAGGACATCGTTCAGTGCATGCAGGAGCTCATCTACAACCTGAACGTGCCCTCGCGCTGGGGAAGCCAGTGCCCCTTCACGAACCTCACCTTCGACTGGACGTGCCCGGACGACCTGGCCGACGAGCACCCCCTCATCGGCGACGAGGTCGTCGACTTCACCTACGGCGAGCTCCAGCGGGAAATGGACCTCATCAACCGCGCGTTCATCGAGGTCATGATGGGCGGCGACGCGGACGGGCGAGTCTTCACGTTCCCGATCCCGACCTACAACATCACGCCCGACTTCGATTGGGAGGGCGAAAATGTCGACGCCCTCTTCGACATGACGGCGAAGTACGGCCTGCCCTACTTCCAGAACTTCATCAACTCCGACCTGGACCCGCACATGATCCGCTCGATGTGCTGCCGCCTCCAGCTCGACCTGCGTGAGCTCCTCAAGCGCGGCAACGGCCTCTTCGGCTCGGCGGAGCTCACCGGCTCGATCGGCGTGGTCACGCTCAACATGGCGCGCCTCGGCTACCTGTACAAGGGGGACGAGGAAGGCCTCGTCGCGCGCATGGACGAGCTCATCGACCTGGCCTCGAAGTCCCTCGAGATCAAGCGCGAGACCATCCAGTACCACATGGACCACGGCCTCTTCCCCTACTCGCGCCGCTACCTGGGCACGCTTGATAACCACTTCTCGACGATCGGCGTCAACGGTATGAACGAGATGGTGCGCAACTTCAGCGACGACGCCTACGACCTGACGGACCCGCGCGGCTTCGACATGTGCGTGCGCATCCTGGATCGCGTCCGCGAGCGCATGGTCCAGCTCCAGGAGGCCACCGGCCACATGTACAACCTGGAGGCGACCCCCGCGGAGGGTACGACGTACCGCTTCGCGAAGGAGGACCGCAAGCGCTTCCCCGACATCATCCAGGCGGGCACGCCCGACGAGCCCTACTACACGAACTCCTCGCAGCTTCCCGTGGGCTACACGGATGACCCGTTCCAGGCCCTCGAGGATCAAGAGGTCCTGCAGGGCAAGTACACGGGCGGCACGGTCCTGCACCTGTACATGGGCGAGCGCGTCTCGTCGGGCGAGGCCTGCAAAGAGATGGTGCGCCGCTCGTTGACGGCCTTTAAGGTCCCCTACATTACGATCACTCCGACCTTCTCGATCTGCCCGGTCCACGGCTACCTGGCTGGCGAGCACTTCACGTGCGAGAAGTGCGCGGCCGCCCACCCCCACGCGGAGCCGCAGGCCTGCGAGGTGTGGACGCGCGTCATGGGCTACTTCCGACCGGTCCAGTCCTTCAACATCGGCAAGAAGGGCGAGTATCACGAGCGCCAGATGTTCTCCGAGGGCGCCGCGGACGCTCACGGTGAGCTCGTCAGCGCGTTCCCTCCCGCGGGGAGCCGCTGACGTGGGCGCCCGTCCCCATGGCGACGAGGCCGAGGCACCCCGGGAGGGCGCCGTGAGCCTGGGTGGCCCCGGCCTCGCCCAGGGGCGGGCGTCGCGCGAGTGGACGCCGGACGACCTGCAGATCGCGGGCCTCGTCCCTATGTCGAGCGTGGACTGGCCCGGCAAGTTCGCGGCGTCCCTGTTCCTGCAGGGCTGCCCGTGGGCGTGCCCGTACTGCCATAACAGCGCGATCATCGACCCGCGCATCCCGGGTGTGGTCGCGTGGAGCGCGCTGGAGGATCTGCTGGCGCGCAGGCGCGGCCTCCTGGACGGGGTCGTGTTCTCTGGCGGCGAGGCGACCCGTCAGGTCGCGCTCGGGGCGGGGATGGCTCGCGTGCGCGAGCTCGGCTTCGGCGTCGGCCTGCACACCGCCGGCCCCTACCCGCGCCGCCTGGCGGAGCTGCTGGGAGCGGGCCTCGTCGATTGGGTGGGCATCGACGTGAAGGCGACCCGGGGCAACTACGAGGCCGTGGCTGGGCGCGCGGGCTCCGGCGAGCGGGCGTGGGAGTCGCTGGGCATCGTCCTGGCTCATCCCGAGGTGGACCACGAGGCGCGACTGACCGTCTATCCGGATGGGCCTGGCGACGGCTTCGAGGTGGCGGCGCGGGCGCGCGAGATGGGGGTGCGGTCCTTCGCGCTCCAACAGGCGCGAGAATTCGGTACCCCGGAAGGTTTTGATGCCTCGCGCGGCGGATGGGACGATCAGGTGCGCGCGCTCGCGGCGGACATCGAGAGCCTCAATTTTGACAGTTTCGTCTTTCGTGGGGGCTCCTAGGGGCTTTGTCAAGTGACAGCGCCGAATAGTGGGAAGAAAATAGCGCAAGGTTTCACCTGTGACGTGTGAGCGCGGTATTGTGTAACAACCGCGTGACCGATGAAGTCTGGAGCACCGATGGCAGAAGAGCTGCATTTCGACGATCCTGCGGCGGCAGCACAGGATCCGTCGACCGACGCCGAAGCGCTGCGCCAACTGGCGTATCGCTACCCCGAGCTGCGCCCGGTTGTCGCCGCGCACCCGCACGCCTATCGAGGGCTGCTCGACTGGCTACACCAGTTCAATGACCCGCAGGTCAACGCGGCACTCGAGGCTCGCGACGACTATGACGGCTACATCGACTCCAACGGCTACCTCGTCATGCACGGTGACGTGTCCGGCGCGGTCGCCGGTTCCTCGATCCGTACCTCCGAGTCCGGCATGTATGTGCTCGGCCAGGGTGGTGTGAACTCCTACTCGCAGGTTGAGCGCACGACCCCCTACTCCGCGGTCGTCGGCTCGAACGCGCCGGTCCCGAAGGTGGGTGCGCGCGAGCAGGTGGTCGCCCAGGTGCAGCGCCACTCGATTATGGGCGGAAATGCCGCTCAGGATCCCGAGGCGACCGCCGTGTACCCGAGCACGCCGCAGGCCTACCCCAGCGCGTCGGGCACGCCCGCCCGCGCCCAGTCCACGCCGCAGGCGTACCCCAGCGCCGGCGCCTCCTACCAGGTACAGTCCACGGCCCAGCAGCAGGCCGTGCCCGTCACGCGCGAACGTCGCCCCGTCCCGGTCATGGGCATCGTCCTGGGCATCCTCGCAGTGGTCGCGTTGGTCCTTCTTGGCTTCGTGATCTTCGTGTTTACGCGCGGGTACGAGGGGCCAGCGGGCGGGTCGGATCCGGCCACCTCCTCGTCGAGCGCGACGTCCACGCCGTCGCCGAGCGCCACGACGGATGAGCCCGTGAAGTTCCCGGCCCCCGCAGGCGCCACGAAGATGGATAACTTCATGGCGCCGTCGGGCAACATCAAGTGTTCCTTCAGTGCCGATGGCGTTACCTGCGGCATCGCCGACTCGGACTGGGAGGAGGAGGGTTACGCCTCCTGCTCCGGCAGCAAGGTCGGCACGCTGACGGCCACGAAGACGGAGGCGACCCAGTCGTGTGCGGCGTCGATGCCTTCGGGTGGCCCCAAGCTGGAGTACACGACCGCCGCCACGAACGGCGACTACGCGTGCCGCTCCACCGAGGACGGAGTGACCTGCTGGAACACGAAGTCGGGCAAGTCTTTCGCCCTGTCCCGCGCGGGTTGGATGACCGGCACGAACGGCGAGATCAGCCCCACCGACTTCGCGTGGAACCAGTAGGCTGAGACGTGCGGGCGGGCTCCGAGGGGAATCCTTGGAGCCCGCCCGTGTTGTCTGCACAGACGAGGCATGGGCGTGCCTGAGTGGGCGCGTTGGGCCGCCGAGGGCCCGCACGAACGATGGCCTCACTGTGTCGCGGGTCGGTCGTGGCGCAGATGTAACGCTCCTGACGGGGCGTTGTCTGGCCGCGGGCCCCTCCCATTCGATAGGCTGGACACTGTGAGTACTCCGAACGCGCCCCGCCCTGCCCTCACCCCGCGTCAGCGTTTCCTGCGCGAGCGCCAGCAGCGTCAGAACTTGACGTTCGCCTTGGTTGGCGGCGCGCTGCTAGTGGTCGCGGTGATCGCCGCCCTCGTGTTTACCGGGATTGTGCCGGTTCCCTTCGGGAACGACTTCTCCGTGAAGGTCAAGTACGCCGAAACCGGCGACATTCCCTGCCCGACAGCGAACTCGAAGCCCGTGACCCCCTCGACGGTGTCGGTCGCGGTCATCAACACCACCCAGCACCAGGGCCTGGCCTCGAAGGCCACGGACATGCTCACGACCGCAGGCTTCCAGACGCAGGAGCCCGAGACCGCGGACGTCGAGTACACGGGCAAGGTGCGCATCACCGCCGGTCCGGCCGGCGTCGATAACGCCTACTCGGTCGCCCGATTCTTCCCCGGCGCCCACGTGCGCCTCACCGACGCGACGGGTTCCGACGTGAAGGTCGAGCTGGGTACCTTCTACGACGACACGATGAGCGCGGAGGACGTCCAGCGCGTCCTAAAGTCCACCGACCCTGTTGAACAGCCCGCCAAGTGCCGCCCCATGTCGGGTTCGTGAGCCGACCGACGTGACGTAACCCTAGGAAGGCCGCCCCTCGGGGCGGCCTTCCTAGGGTTAAAGGACGCAACGTGTTGGTTTTGTCGCGCTCTTTTGGCTTGCTGGTGCGGGAAAGACGGTGTTGGAGGTGGTTGTGTCATCGAGGGGCGTGAATACCCCCCGTACCTGATGTGCGGGCTAACGTCTGGGCGAATGCTTGGCCGGGTGCGGACACTCGGTGTCATGTGGACACTCAGTGTCAGGGGGCAGTTCGCCAGCGCCGACGGTGTCCACCATGCCAAGCCTCTGGTACGCCACCGGCTGTGTCATCGGCTGCGCCACTGACTGCGCCGCCGGCGTCATTGCTTGGCTCCCGTTGGGTGTGCTTTCCTAGAATTTCGCATGCAATTCCCCGCCCCTGTGTCGCGCCTAACATTCGCATCGTTGGAATTGCAACGTTTGTAGATGCGGTTGAAAGTTCACTCAATCGAATTGCATGCGAAACTGCTCCGAGGATGTGCGCTCGCAACGCGCACGTGGGCCCGCTTCGCCGCCGCCTGACCGCCGGGCGGCTTACCCTAGTGCACCCGCGCGCACGTGGGCCCGCTAATTCGCACGATAACCCGCTAATGCGAGCGTGGGCAGCCTCGCCCAGACGCGGAATAGGGGGTTTACGTGCGAGCTCCATGCGAGGCCGGACGCCGTTGAGCTGTCCCGGGTATTGTGGAGAGTGTCTTGGGCCGGATTGGAGGTTTGGGATGTCTGGTCAGCGTCAGTATTCGATGGAGTTGCGTGAGCGTGCGACGCGTATGGCGTTGGAGGCTCGTGCTGATCCCTATTAAGCGCATTAGCGGCCAGTTGGGGATCAATCCTGAGGCGCTGCGTACCTGGGTGCGCGCCGTGGAGCAGGGCGGGCGCAATGAGCGTGGCGAGATCAGTGATCAAGAGGCCCATATACGGGCGCTGGAAGCTGAGAACCGTGAGCTACGGCGGGCCAACGAAATTTTGAAGGCGGCGTCGGCTTTTTTCGGGGCGGAGCCAGGTCGCCTCGGACGCTAGTCTACGAGGTCAAGTCCTGTGGAGTGGTGTAATCGTTTTGTGTCCTTCGGGTTGTGTTATGCGCTGAGTTGGAGTGGGGTGTCCTCCTGTTGGGTGGGTTGGGGTGTGAGTCGTGATTTGGTGAGGATGTCGAGGCTGAGGTAGCGTCGGCCTTCGGCCCATTCGTCGTTTTGTTCGGCTAGGACGGCTCCGACCAGGCGGATGATGGCCTGGCGGTTGGGGAAGATTCCCACGGAGTCGGTGCGTCGGCGGATTTCGCGGTTGAGGCGCTCATTGGGGTTGTTGGACCAGATCTGGGTCCATACCCCGGTGGGGAAGGACGCGAACGCGAG